>DAIOEI010000073.1:0-2521 GCA_036746335.1 Hydrogenophaga sp.
ATCCGCTGGGCCTGGCCGACGAGGTGTTCTTCTTCAAGCGCACGGTGCGCGAGGCGGCGCTGCGCCACGACATGTATGCCACCTTCATGGCCAAGCCGATTGCCGGCGAGCCGGGCAGCGCCATGCACATCCACCAAAGCATTGTGGACAAGGCCACCGGCAAGAACATTTTCAGCCGCGATGACGGCAGCGCCAGCGAGGCATTCGCCCATTACATCGGTGGCCTGCAGCGCTACATTCCGGCCTCGATGGCGCTGGTGGCGCCGTATGTGAACAGCTACCGGCGTCTCTCGCGCCACACCGCCGCGCCGATCAACATCGAGTGGGGTCACGACAACCGCACCGTGGGCATCCGCTCGCCTATTTCAGGCCCGGCTGCCCGGCGTGTGGAAAACCGGGTGATCGGTGCCGACGCCAACCCCTATATCGCGATGGCCATGACGCTGGCCTGTGGCTACCTGGGTATGAAAAACCGCATCCAGCCCAAGGCGGAGATGAAGGGCGACGCCTACCTGGCGCCGTATTCGCTGCCGCGCAGCCTGGGCGAAGCGCTGGACTGGCTGCGCCGCGAGTCCGACCTGCACGAAGTGCTGGGCAAGGAATTCATCACCATCTACACCGAGATCAAGGAGCTGGAGTTCGAAGCCTTCATGAAGGTGATCTCGCCCTGGGAGCGTGAGCACCTGTTGTTGCATGTCTAGAAATGGACCCCCCTGCGCCGCCTTCGGCGTCACCCCCCAGGGGACGATGCGAGTGGCCCGGCCAAGCCGGTTCCACCGCATCTTGGGTTGAAGGCACGTGCTCCGGTGATGGTTTGGTCCGGTAAAGCCCTTGTGGCGTTCTTGATTCATCTCTTTTATTGAAAGCGAGCTTGTTGTGAGCACATCCACCCTCATCGCCCCGCCCGCCTTGGTTCGCCGTGCAGAGCAGCAGGACACCCAGGCTATCCAGGCGCTGGACAGCGCGCACTACATCCACCCGTTCACCGACCACGGTGACCTGGCTACGCGGGGGGCGCGGGTGATGACGCGGGCCGAGGGGATTTACGTCTGGGATTCCGAGGGCCAGAAGGTGCTCGACGCGATGAGCGGCCTGTGGTGCGTGAACGCCGGGTATGGGCGCAAGGAACTGGCGGATGCTGCCTATCAGCAGATGATGACGCTGCCGTTCTACAACAGCTTTTTTCAGACCACCAACGTGCCGGCGGTCAAGCTGGCGACCAAGCTGGCGGCACTGGCACCCCAGGTGGGCGACCGCACGTTCAACCACGTGTTTTTCTCCAGCAGCGGCTCTGAGAGCAACGACACCAATGTGCGCATGGCGCGCCGTTACTGGGACCTGATGGGCCAGCCCGAGCGCAAGGTGATCATCAGCCGCCACAACGCCTACCACGGCTCCACCATGGCCGGCGCCTCGCTGGGCGGCATGAGCGGCATGCACGCGCAGGGTGATCTGCCCATTCCCAACATCACCCACATCGAGCAGCCCCATTACTGGGAGAACGCGCGCGGTGGCGAGAGCAAGGCGGACTTTGGCGTTCGCGCCGCGCGCTGGCTGGAAGAAAAAATCCTGGCCATCGGCCCCGACAAGGTGGCGGCCTTCATCGGCGAGCCGGTGCAGGGCGCGGGCGGTGTGATCATTCCGCCCGAGACCTACTGGCCCGAGATCCAGCGCATTGTGGACAAGTACGGCATCCTGCTGATCGCCGACGAGGTGATCTGCGCCTTCGGCCGCCTGGGCCACTGGTTTGCCTATGAGAAGTTCGGTATCAAGCCCGACCTGGTGACCTTCGCCAAGGGCGTGACCAGCGGCTACATCCCGCTGGGCGGGGTGATGGTGGGCAACCGCGTGGCCGAGGTGCTGATCGAGAAGGGCGGCGAGTTCAACCACGGCTACACCTACAGCGGCCACCCGGTGGCCTGCGCGGTGGCGCTCGCCAACCTGGAGCTGATGGAACGCGAAGACCTGCCTGGGCGGGTGAAGAACGACACCGGCCCCTACCTGGCCGAGCGCTTCGAGGAGCTCAAGCACCACCCCTTGGTGGGTGATGCCGAAACCTGCGGCTTTGTGGCCGGGCTGGTGCTGGTCAAGAACAAGGCGCAGCGCACGATGTTTGATCCCGACCTGGGCGTGGGCATGGTCTGCCGACGACACTGCTTTGCCAATGGCCTGATCATGCGTGCCGTGGGCGACCGAATGATCATCTCGCCGCCGCTGATCATGAGCCGCGCCCAGATCGACGAGATGATGGGGCTGATCCAGCGCTGCCTGGACGCCACGCTGGACGAATTGCGTGACAAAGGCTGGCTGGCGTGAACCCGCCTCGTGGGTGACAGTGGGATTTTTGATACAGTATTTGTGCCCCATTCTGGGGATTAATGTGGTCCGGGAATTGCTTGGTTCGGGGATATTCAATCCCCCTATTTGTCCTCTTACTGCTTTTTTACTTCTACACAGGAGCGTCCGACATCATGAAAAAACACCTGTTGGCTCTGGCCATCTCTGCGCTGGTTTTGACCGC
>DAIOEI010000073.1:2621-8565 GCA_036746335.1 Hydrogenophaga sp.
GCCTACAGCGAGAACCCGGAGGACTTCAAGGAAGCCGGTGCCATGCTGGCGAAGGTTCGCCCGGATGTTCGCCTGTTCTCCAGCACCATGATTGACGACATCGCCGGTGGCAAGGGCTGCGCCTTTGTGGGCTGGTCGGGCGACATCAACATCGCAGCCGACCGTGTCAAGGAAATGGGCGGGACCGATGAGATCGTGCCGCTGTTGCCCACCGGCGGCGGTCTGGTCTTCATCGACACCATGGCCATCCCGAAAGACGCCAAACGCGTGAACAACGCCCACGCCTTCATCGACTTCTTCCTGCGCGCCGAAAACGGCGCGGCCATGGCCAACGAGATGAACTACCCAACCGGCAACACCGCCTCGCTGCCCTTGATCAACCAGGAAATCAAGGACAACAAAACCATCTTCTTGAGCGAGGAAGACACGGCGCGCCTGATTCCCACGGGCGGTTTCTCCAACGAGATTTCCGGCACGCTCAACGACACCTATAACGCGTTCAAGCGCGGCAGGTAAGGCTGAGACCGCGCGGAGCACGCGAGAAGGCCGGTATTCCCCGTCGGGAATCACCGGCCTTTGTTTTTGGTTTGACGAGGAGAACACGATGACGGCGCCCTCTTGCAATTCGACTTACGAACCGGGTTACCTGGTGACAGAAAAGCTGGTCAAACGCTTTGACGAGGCGGTGGCGGTGGACGAGGTCTCGCTGTCCATCGGCAAGGGCGAGATCTTTGCTTTGCTGGGCAGCTCGGGCTGCGGCAAGTCCACGCTGCTGCGCATGCTGGCCGGTTTCGAGAAGCCGACCTCGGGCCGGATCATGCTGGGGGGGCAGGATGTAGCGGCCATGCCGCCGTATGACCGGCCGGTGAACATGATGTTCCAGAGCTATGCGCTGTTCCCGCACCTCAATATCTGGGAAAACGTGGCCTTTGGGCTCAAGCGCGAAGGCCTGCCCAAAGCCGAGGTGCAGCAGCGCACCGACGAAATGCTCGGTCTGGTGCAGTTGACCCCCTATGCCAAACGAAAACCCCACCAGCTCTCGGGCGGGCAGCAGCAGCGGGTGGCGCTGGCGCGCAGCCTGGCCAAGAAACCCAAGCTGCTGCTGCTGGACGAACCGCTGGGTGCGCTGGACAAAAAGCTGCGCGAGCAAACCCAGTTCGAGTTGGTGAACATCATTGAAAAAGTGGGCGTGACCGTGGTGATGGTCACGCACGATCAGGAAGAGGCCATGACCATGGCCAGCCGCATCGCCATCATGAGCAAGGGTCGCGTGCTGCAGGTGGGCTCGCCCAGCGAGATCTATGAATATCCCAGCAACCGCTTTGTGGCCGACTTCATCGGCAATGTGAACCTGTTTGAAGGCAAGCTCACACTCGATGAACCCAACCGCTGTGCGGTGGGCACGGGCATCGGGGAGATCCATGTGGGCCATGGCATCAGCGGTGCGCTGGACATGGCGATTGCGGTCGCGGTGCGCCCCGAGAAAATCGACATTGCCAAGGAGCGCCCCGCGGGCATCGACCACAACCTGTTTGCCGGCCGCGTCAAGGAAATCGCGTACTTCGGCTCGTACAACACCTTCATTGTGGTCACGCCCCAGGGTACCAAGGTGCGCATCACCGAACCCAACGGCTCGCGCCACGGTTTGCTGGACATCACCTGGGAGGACGATGTGTTCTTCTGGTGGGACGATCGCGATGCGGTGGTGTTAAGGGACTGACACATGTCAGTCTCCCTCCGCGCCGCCTTCGGCGTCACCCCCCTGCGGGGGGCGGTGCGAGTGGCCCGGCAAAGCCGGTTCCACCGCACCCTCGACTTGGGTCCCCTCTGTCTACCAGTTTTTCTTTGTTAAGGAGCAGGACGTGGCTTCATCCTCTCTTCCAGTGCCCGGCAAGCGGTTTGTGATCGGCGTGCCGTTCGCCTGGCTGCTGGTGTTTTTCTTCTTTCCTTTCCTGATCCTGCTCTACATCAGTTTTGTGGACATGGGCAGCGACATCCACCCGTTCAAACCCATCTGGGACACGACGACCGGGGTGCTCAAGCTCAAGTACGAGAACTACCTCTCCATCTTCCGCACGGAAGAGGGTGCGCCCTTGTTCAAGACGCTGTATGTGGACGCCTACATCCGTTCCATCTGGTATGCGTTGCTGACCGCCATCCTGTGTCTGGTGATCGGTTACCCGTTCGCCTATTTCATCGCCCGCTCGCCCGAGAGCATCCGCCCGGCCCTGCTGCTGATGGTGATGCTGCCGTTCTGGACCTCGTTTCTGCTGCGCGTCTACGCCTGGAAGGGATTGCTCTCGGACAACGGCGTCATCAACCGTTTCCTGATGACCATCGGCCTGACCTCGGAGCCGATCCAGATGCTCTACACCAACATCTCGATGCTGGTGGGCATGACCTATGTGTACCTGCCCTTCATGATCTTGCCGCTGTACGCCAACCTGGTGAAGATGGACTTCCGCCTGCTCGAAGCCGCCTACGACCTGGGCACCACACCGTTCAAGGCTTTCTGGTTGATCACGGTGCCCCTGTCCAAGCCGGGCATCATCGCGGGCTTCATGCTGGTGTTCATCCCCTGCGTGGGCGAGTTTGTGATTCCGTCGCTGCTGGGTGGCCCCAGCAACCTGATGATCGGCCGGGTGGTCTGGGACGAGATGTTCACCGCCAACGACTGGCCCAAGGCGACCGCGCTGGCGGTGGTGATGATCGCGCTGATCGTGGTGCCGTTGGCCATCTACTACCACTACACGGGTGAAAAACAGAAGTAGCCCCGCGCGCCGCTTTGCGTCACCCCCCAAAGGGGCGATGCGAGTGGCCCGGCGAAGCCGGTTCCACCGCATCCTTGTACAAACCCGTCGGACCTCATAGGCACTTGGCAAAGGAATGGCCATGAAACAGATTATCGAAAAACACTTCGGCAAGGCCTGGCTGGCGCTGGTGTTTGCGTTTTTGTATCTGCCGCTGCTGTTCATGATCGTGTTCAGCTTCAACAGCACCCGGCAGGACGCGCGCTTCACCGGCTTCTCGCTGCGCTGGTACGAGGCGCTCACGCGCGACACCAAAATCGTCGAGGGTTTCTGGCTGTCGCTCAAGATCGCCACCGTGACCGGTCTGCTCTCGGCGATCCTGGCCACGTTTGCCGCCTTTGTGCTGGTGCGTTACCGGCGCTTCTTCGGGCGCACCGTGTTCTCCGGCATGGTGAACGCACCGCTGGTGATGCCCGAGGTGATCATTGGCCTGTCGCTGCTGCTGCTGTTTGTGGGGACGCAGAACTTCTTCGGCTTTCCGCAGCGCGGCATGTTCACCATCATCCTGGGCCACACGCTGCTGGGCATGGCCTACGGCATGGTGGTGATCCAGAGCCGCCTGATGGAGATGAACCGCAGCATCGAGGAGGCCGCCATGGACCTGGGCGCCCGGCCGCACCAGGTGTTCTTCCTGGTCACGCTGCCGAACATCTTCCAGGCCATCCTGGCGGCTTTTCTGCTGGCCTTCACGCTCTCGTTTGACGATGTGGTGATCGCCGAATTCCTGTCCGGTCCCGGCGTGAACACACTGCCGCAGGTGATCTTCGGCTACGCGCGGCGCGGCATCAACCCGACCATTTACGCGGCAGCCACCTTGCTGATCGTGACCGTGACCATCGTGATCATCAGCTACGCGGTCTGGGTGGCGCGCAGTTCGCGTCGCCGGCAGCGCGAGATCGCGGCGGCCTTGCGCACTTGATCAGGTGCTGGCCTGCGCCTGGCGCTGCGCGGCCAGCACACACAGCAGGTCGGTGGCGATGTGGGCGGCGGCCAGGGCAGTGATCTCGCTCTGGTCAAACGGGGGCGAAACCTCCACCACGTCCATGCCGATCAGGTTCACCGGCAGCAGCCCGCGCACGATCTCCAGCGCCTGCGCACTGGTGAGCCCACCTGCGACGGGCGTGCCAGTGCCCGGCGCGTGGGCCGGGTCCAGGCAGTCGATGTCGAAGGTCAGGTAGGTGGGCCGGTCGCCCACGATCTCCAGGATGCGCGCCAGCGTGGCGGCGGCGCCCTGGCGGTGCACCGTGGGCGCGTCGATCACGTTCAGGCCCATGAAGTCGTCGTTCCAGGTGCGGATGCCCACCTGCACCGAACGCGCCGGGTCGATCAGTCCGTCTTTGACCGCCTTGTAGAACATGGTGCCGTGGTTCAGCGAATCGGGCGCGTCGTCGGGCCAGGTGTCGCAGTGGGCGTCGAAGTGGATCAGCGACAGGGCTTTGCCGTGGCGCTCGGCGTGGGCCTGCAGCAGCGGGTAGGTGATGTAGTGGTCACCGCCCAGGGTCAGCATGCGGGCACCGCTGGCCAGGATGCGCCGCGCGTGCTGGCGGATGGCCTCGGGAATGCCCAGCGGGTTGTGGGCGTCGAACCAGCAGTCACCCGCGTCAATCACCGCCAGCGTCTCGAAGGGGTCAAACCCCCAAGGGAAGGGTTTGAGCTCGGCCAGTTGCACGCTCGCCGCGCGCACGGCCGCCGGGCCCAGCCGGGCACCGGGGCGGAAGGTGGTGGCCAGGTCCAGCGGGATGCCGCTGACCACCACGTCAGCGCCCGTCAGGTCGCGGGTGTAGCTGCGGCGCAGGAAGCTGAGCACCCCGGCGTAGGTGTTTTCGGGCCAGCTGCCATTCAGCGAGGGGCGGCGCATGGCGCTGTCGCCAGCGTCCGGGGCGTGGGGTGGGGTGGGGGTGTTCATGGGGCTTGCAAAGGCGGGTTTGGTGGGGCCAGGTGGTGGGCGCATTCTGGCCGAGAAACCCGGTGCTGCAGGGGCCACGTCCGCAAGCCGCGCAGGGGCAACCCGCTGCGCGCCCCCGGGCGCTGGCGCCTTGGGTCACACTGGCGCGAACATGGCCGCGTGTTGAACGCTTCACCGCAGACCTTGTGCATTTGTAGCTACCCTTGTTGTTTGGAGCCGCCCTTGAACCCTGAATCCTCCCTGCATTGGGAACACCAATACGCGCAGGATCTGAGTGGCGCCTACGCCGTGTGCAGCCCGGCCCGGGTGCCTGCGCCCACCCTGCTGCTGTTCAACCACGCGCTGGCCCAAGAGCTGGGCTGGCCGGGCGAAGCCCTGAGCGGACCCGATGGCGCCGACTGGTTCAGCGGCAACCGGCCCTTGCCCGGCGCCCAGCCCATCGCCCAGGCGTACGCGGGGCACCAGTTTGGCGGCTACTCCCCGCAGCTGGGGGACGGGCGCGCCCTGCTGCTGGGCGAGGTGATCGACCGGCACGGCCAGCGCCGTGACATTGCCTTCAAAGGCTCGGGGCGCACGCCGTTCT
Source organism: Hydrogenophaga sp. (assembly GCA_036746335.1). Classification (GTDB taxonomy): domain Bacteria; phylum Pseudomonadota; class Gammaproteobacteria; order Burkholderiales; family Burkholderiaceae_C; genus Hydrogenophaga. The sequence continues at coordinate 7,921 of DAIOEI010000073.1, forward strand.
CGCGCGGCGGCGACGGCAAGGCGGCGCTCGGCCCGGTGCTGCGCGAATACCTGATGGGCGAGGCCATGCACGCGCTGGGCATCCCGACCACGCGCGCGCTGGCGGTGGCGGGCACGGGTGAATTTGTGCTGCGCGACGCGGGCGGTCTGCCCGGCGCGGTGCTCACCCGTGTGGCCGCGAGCCACCTGCGCGTGGGCACCTTCCAGTGGGCGGCCGCGCGCGGCGACCTGGACCTGTTGCAGCGCCTGACCGACCATGCCATCGCCCGCCACGACCCCGCGCTGGCCGGGCAGCCCGGGCGCGCGCTTGGCCTGCTGGAAGCGGTGGCCCGGCGGCAGGCGGATCTGGTGGCGCGCTGGATGGGCGTGGGCTTCATCCACGGCGTGATGAACACCGACAACACCACGATCTCCGGCGAAACCATCGACTACGGCCCCTGCGCCTTCATGGACGCCTACGACCCCGAAACCGTGTTCAGCTCCATCGACCGCGACGGGCGCTACGCCTACCAGAACCAGCCGGGCATCGCGCGCTGGAACCTGGCGCGCCTGGCCGAAGCGCTGCTGCCGCTGATCGCGCAGGCGCTGGACGACGATCCCGAGCAGCCCGACCGCGCCGTGGCGGCCGCCACCGCCGTGATCGACG
>DAIOEI010000074.1:0-8562 GCA_036746335.1 Hydrogenophaga sp.
TTGGTGCTTTGTTGCTCCTGGTCACGCCCGCCCGGCTGTTCTCCGGCATCGTGCCTTGGCTGTTGTTGTTTGCCACGGCATTGTTTGCTGCCGGACCGACCCTGGCGCGGCGCGCAGCCACCACATCCGCCAGTGAGAAGGGCCAGGCGCGCTGGCGCGAGCCGGGCTTGTTGGTGGTCGCCATTTATGGGGGCTACTTCAATGGCGGCCTGGGCATCTTGTTGATGGCTTTGTACACGGTGGCTGGCGAATCCCGCCTGAACACAGTGAACGCACTGAAAAACCTCAACTCCCTGGTGCTCTCCTGGCTTTCGGTGGCCGCGTTTGTGATCGCCGGGGCCATTGCCTGGAAGGAGGGCCTTTTGATGATGGTTGCGGCCACCGCAGGCGGTTACTTTGGCGCACGCTGGTCCCGGCGCCTGCCGGTGGCCTGGGTACGCCGGGGCGTCATCGTGGTGGGTTTGCTGATGAGCGCGGTTTTCTTCTGGCGAACCTGAGAAGGCCTCTGGCTGTTCAGGCGCTGTTGCGCTGGGCAGGCGGCAGGCGGACAGGAACCTTGCCGATCAGCCAATGCAGCAAGCCAGCCAGCGCCAACATCGGCACCAGCAGCAAAGCCCATCCCACCCACAGCAAAGGGCCGACCCAAGCCATCACCATGTCGCCAGAGGGCATGACAGACCCCAACGTTTGCATCATGGATACCAGCATGCTTTGCAGCGTTTCCAGCGCGCCTGCATCTAGCCACGGGGAAAGCCAGGCGGGCAACGCAGGCAGAGAGAGTGCTCCCACGGCGCCCGCGGCCCCTTGAGCCGCTCCGGTATCGAGTGCGCTCAGCAGCCAACCACTGAGCTGGTGTGTCAGAACCACCAGGCCGGTCCAGAGCAGCGCCAGCAATGCTGTGAGACTCCAGAGTAAGGTTTTCACTTTTCTACACCAGCACCGACTTGCGCCAGGTCGCGCTCAAGGCGTCGAGCAGTTCTACCTCGCCGTCGGCCAGATGGCCATCGGCCAGCATGACCGCTTCGCATTGCTGGAGGATCAGATCCTGCAAGTTGCGGTCGGTGATTTCAGCCAGCACTTGCGAGCGAACGTCGGCGTCCACCACGCCGCTCCACTGACCGTGGCCATGCTGCAGCAGGTCCATGCAGAAATCGTCAACAACCGCCTTGAAGGCCTCAGGGGTGAGCCCCAGCCGAGCAGGTGCGTTTTGCTGGTCCAGTGCCCGTATTTCGGTCGCCGAGTACTGGCCGTCGGCCACCAGGGCCATGGCCAGAACACGGGCAGCGGCTTGCGGACTGTTCAAGGGATAGGCTTTCATGCGATGACCTCGGAAATGAAGTGAAGGAGCTTTGAAGATAGCCCACACCACATGGCGGACAAAGCAGACGGTGGCGAAGAAATCTTCAGATATTATCGAAGCATGAACCAGGAACTCAACTACAAGCACCTGTATTACTTCTGGGTCACGGCCAAGGAGGGCGGTATGTCGCATGCGGCTGCCCGGCTGGGCATGGCGGTGCAGACCATCAGCGCGCAGGTGCGTTTGCTGGAGCAGTCGCTGGGTCATGCACTGTTCAAGCCCGCCGGGCGGGGTTTGGCGCTGACAGAAGCCGGTCAGGCGGCACTGCAAGTGGCCGAGCAGATATTCCACCTGGGCGAACACCTGCACGCGGTGGTGCGCGACACCAGCGTGCAGTCCAGCGTGCGGCTCATGGTGGGTATTTCAGACGGGCTGTCCAAACTGGCCGTGCGCGACCTGCTGGCGCCTGCTTTGCAGGAGCCGCGCCTGCGCTTGATTTGCCACGAGGACGACTTTGATGATCTGCTGGCCGATCTCGCCTTGCACCGACTCGACGTTGTACTGGCCGACAGACCTGCACCGGCCAATCCCAACCTCAAGCTCTACAGCCACGCCATGGGTGCCACCGCCATGGGTTGGTACGCGCCAGTTCAGTGGTTCGATGCCGCCCAGGAGGACTTTCCACGAAGCTTGGCCCAAGTGCCGGTGTTGCTGCCCAGCGCGCATGCGTCGGTGCGCATGCGTATTGACCAGTGGTTCGAGCAGCAGGGCGTTGTACCGCGCGTGGTCGGTGAGTTCGAAGACAGCGCACTTCTGGCGACGTTTGGGGCCTCTGGTATGGGGGTTTTGCCCGCTTCAGAACGCATGCGCGAAAAGCTGGCCAAGGGGTACGGCCTTCAATGGGTGGCACCCTGCAGCGGCGTGCAGGAGCATGCATATGCCATTGGCACCGCCCGCAAAGTGCAGCACCCGCTGGTTCAACGGTTGTTGGCTTCGGTCATGAGCTGAGTCAAAGTGGGCGGTTGCCACCCGTTTTGATGTCGCAGACAAAAAAAAGCCACCTTGCGGTGGCTTTGAAGTCCTTGACAGGACGTCGTTGGGAGATCGTTTCAATTGCCTGAACAGCCGTGAATGGTTTGCCGGGCCCTTTGTAATGGTTTGTTGTGACAGCAACGGACAAATTGTGCACTGCGGTAGGGATTTCGAATATCCCCCTTTTGGGGGAAAAACCCGGTTTTGTTGACGAATCGCTGCGTCTCTTACAGCTGGACACAAAGCGCAACAAACCGGTCTGGTCCGATATGTCTGGGACTGATCGGGCTGCTTCAGAGGGGCAGATCCACCACAAAGCGGGCGCCACCAGCGGGGCTGGTGTCACACACCACCGTTCCGCCATGGCGTTGTGCAATCGACCGCACCAGGGCCAAGCCCAGACCCACACCGCCCTCTTTTTCACTGGCGCCAGGCAGGCGGTAGAAAGCCTCAAAAATACGCTCGCGCTGAGCCATGGGCACACCAGGGCCCCGGTCATCTACCCACAAAACAGCACGCTCCTGGTCGCCGGGTATGCGCGGCGGTATCCGCAAGAGCGTGACTTGTACGTCGGGTTCGGCGCACGCGTGAGCCTCGTTGGAAGGGCTGCGCTGTCCATAGCGTCTGGCGTTCTCCAGCAGGTTGCGCAGCAAACGGCGCAGCAGCTTGGGATAACCCTGCACCACCAGCGCTGCCGCGCCGGGCTGGATGTCCAGGTCGGCGCCGCTGCGGGCACACTCTTCGGCCGCCAGCCCCACCAGATCCACCTCCTCGGTGGGCCCCAGCGCCGACACGCCGTTCGCGTCCCGCGTCTCCAGGCGGCTGGCCAGCAGGATTTCGTCGATCAGCTGGTCCAGCTCCTCGATGCTGCGTGCCATCTCGGCGCGCTGTGCTCCCGAGGCATCGCCCTGACCCAGCAGCTCCAGACCCATGCGGATGCGTGCCAGCGGCGAGCGCAGCTCGTGTGAGGCGTTGGCCAGCAGCGCCTTGTGCGAGAGCACCAGGCTTTGCACCCGCTCGGCGGCGGCATTGAAGCGTTCGGCCAGAAAAGCGATTTCGTCCTGCCCATGAACCGGCAGGCGCGTGCTCAGATCGCCCTGGCCCCAGCGCTCCACACCGCGTTGCAAGGTCTCCAGCCGCTTGGTCAAGCGCCGCACGATGGGGTAGGCGCCCAGAGCCACCGCCAACGCCACGAGTGCCAGCAGCCAGACAAAGCCCGTGGTGGACTGCAGCCCGAAGATGCTGCGCCTTGCCGGTGGTGCACTATTCGCTGCCCGGTTGGAGCGGGGTAACTGCACATATAGCGTCTGACCGTCCTTCATCGTCACCTGGAATTCCAGGCCCTGGCCAGGGATGCGCACCGCCTTGGCAGGCGCCTGACCGATCACCTCCCCAGCGCCGTTGCGCAAAACAATTTCGCGGGCCAGGCGCGCGTCGCGCTCCTGCCGGTCATGGTCCAGTGCCATCTGCCACAACCAGCCCACGACCAGCGTCAGCACCGCCACCGCAGCCACAACGGCCAGCCAGATGCGCAAATACAGCCGCTGACCCAGCAAGCTGTTCATGCCGCCCCCGAAAGGAATCGACACAAGCCACCGCAAAGCACCCACCAGGCCTTACCGAAGCGCGGGCCTGTGCCAGGACTGCCGTGGAACCGGCTTCGCAGTGCCACAGGCAGCGCCGCCCCCCAGGGGGGAAGACGCGAAGCGGCGCAGGGGGGAGCCATTAATCCTGCTGTTTTGCAAACACGTAACCCACACCGCGCACGGTCAGAATGCGTTTGGGTTCCTTGCTGTCCACTTCGATGGCGTTGCGGATGCGGCCAATGTGCACATCAATACTGCGGTCAAAGGCCTCCAGCTCGCGCCCGCGCACCGCCTCCATGATCTGGTCGCGCGTGAGCACCCGCCCGGCCCTCTCGGCCATGGCCACCAGCAGGTCAAACTGGTAAGAGGTCAGCTCACAGGCCTTGGGCCCCACCGTCACAGTGCGCGCATCGCGGTCGATCTCCAGCGAGCCGAACCGCAGCACCGGCGTGCTGCGCGTGGCAGTGGCCGAGCCGTTGGGCTCCTTGCGCCGTCGTAGCACGGCGCGTATGCGCGCCAGCAACTCGCGCGGTTCGAACGGCTTGGGCAGGTAATCATCGGCGCCGATCTCCAGCCCGATGATGCGGTCCATCGGGTCGCCCTTGGCGGTCAGCATCAGCACCGGCACCCCGGCCAGATCACCCGGCAGCGCCCGGATGCGGCGGCAGACCTCCAGCCCGTCCATGCCCGGCATCATCAGGTCCAGGATCACCAGTTCGGGCTGAACCAGCGGCAACTGCTCCAGGCCCTGTTCCCCGTCGGGTGCGTGGCTCACGGCAAAACCGGACTGGCCCAGGTAGTCGCAGACCATCTGGGCCAGGCGGGCATCGTCTTCGATCATCAGCAGTCGGGAGGGGGTGGCAGCGCTCATGGCGGTCAGTGTAGCGGCCCCGGTGAAGTGCCGATGTCGGCGGGGTGTGGCTCACGTAAAGTCGGCCCATGGCACCCGAATGGACCCACCTCCCCGTACCGCCCTGGCCCGCGCCCACGCTGTGGCAGTTGCTGGTGCAGCGCGCCAAGGCCACACCCCGGGCCGACGCCGTGTGGGCCAGCACGGGTGTCGACGCGCCCGAGCGCTGGTCGTATGCCGACCTCCACGCGGCAGCTGCGCGGATGGCCAGGCGCCTGAGCGCGCAGCACGGCGTAACTGCGGGCGATCGCGTCGCCTGGCTGGGGCTGAACCAGCCCTTCGCGCTGGTGCTGCTGTTTGCGCTGGCTCGGCTGGGCGCACTTTGGGTACCGCTGAACCACCGGCTGGCCCCTGCCGAGTGGGCGGCCGTGCTCGCCGACTGCCAGCCTCGCACGCTGTTTCACGACGCGTCCTTGGCACCGGCCGCGCGCGAGCTGGCCCGCGCCAGCGGCCTATCGGCCTGGGAGGTCCCTGCGGATGTCAGGCCCGGCGAAGCCGCTGCCCCGTTTGAGGGTGAAGCAGCATTCACAGAGGCCGATTCGGCGTCCAGACCTGTGCTGCTGGTCTACACCTCCGGCACCACCGGCGCGCCCAAGGCGGCGGTACACACCCAGGCCAACCTGTTGGCCAACATGGCCATCGCTGCGCAGGTGCAGCAATTGACAGCGGCAGACACCGTGCTCAGCGCGCTGCCGCTGTTTCACGTCGGCGGCCTGTGCCTCCAGACCCTGCCTGCGCTGGCAGTGGGCGCGTGCGTGCTGCTGCACGACCGCTTTGACCCGGCGCGCGTGCTGCAGGCCATCGCCACCGAGCGCCCCACGCTCACCCTGCAGGTGCCTGCCACGCTGCAGGCGCTGACCCAGCACCCGCAATGGCCCCACACCAATCTGACCAGCCTGCACGCGGTGTGGGCGGGCTCCAGCCTGTTGCCCGAGGCCACGCTGCAGGCGTTTCACGCGCGCGGCGTGCCGGTGTGCAATGTGTACGGCAGCACCGAGACCGGCCCGTTCTCCATCGCCCTGCCGCCCGAACACGCGGCCAGCCATCTGGGCGCCTGCGGCTGGCCGGCGCCCGGGGTGGCGGTGAAGCTGTGCGATCCGCAGGGCCGGCCGGTGGCGCACGACGCGGTGGGCGAGATCTGCCTGCGCGCGCCCAATGTGGTGGCGCACTACTGGCCCGACCACCCCGCACAAGATGCCGAGGGCTTTTTCCACAGCGGCGATCTGGCGCGCCAGGCGCCCGACGGCAGCTTCACCGTGGTCGGCCGCGCCAAGGACATGATCATTTCTGGCGGTGAAAACATCTACCCCGCCGAGATCGAAAACCTGATCGCCCAGCACCCGGCGGTGGCCGAATGTTGTGTGTTCGGTCAGGCCGATGCGCGCTGGGGCGAGGTGGCTGTGGCGGTGCTGGTGTTGCGCGAGCCGGCCAGGGGTGAGGGCGATTGGGCCGCTGCGCTCCAGGCCTGGCTGGACGGGCGCTTGGCGCGCTACAAATGGCCCCGCCGCTGGGTCCTGCTCGACGCCCTGCCGCGCACCGCCCTGGGCAAGGTGCAGAAGGCCGAACTGCGGCGCCAGGTGGGCGCGTGAAAACGGTGTCTGGGCGCCGCAGCGCGCCAGAGCCATCCGCTGGCCGCAGCACGCCCGGCGCTCAGCGCCCCACGGGCAACTGGCGTTTGGCCAGCCACACCAGCGCCAGCACCGGCACGCCCATGAGCGTGGTCAGCACAAAAAAGCCCGGGTAACCCAGCGCGTCCACCATGCCGCCCGAATACCCGCCCAGGGTCTTGGGCAGCAGCGTCATCAGCGAGCTGAAGATGGCGTATTGCACGGCTGTGAACGACACGTTGGTCAGGCTGGAGAGAAAGGCCACAAAGGCCGCGCTCGCAAACCCGGCGGCCAGGTTGTCGGCCGCGACCACGGCGTACATCAATTGCACATCGTGCCCTGCAAAGGCCAGCGCCACAAAACCCAGATTGGTCAGCGCGGCCAGCACCGCGCCCCAGAACAGCGAGCGCATCACGCCCAGGCGCGTGGCCAGCAAGCCGCCGAGGAAACCCCCGATGATGGCCACCACCACGCCAAAGGTCTTCACCGCGTAGGCGATCTCGGTCTTGGAAAAACCCATGTCCTGGTAGAAGACGTTGGAGATCACGCCCAGCACGATGTCGGAGATGCGGTAGAGCCCGATCAGCGCCAGCAGCAGCCAGGCGGTGCGTGCACCATAGCGGGCAAAAAAGTCCAGCACTGGCATCACCCAGGTCTCGCGTGCCTGCTCGCGGCTGGCCAGCCCTGCGCGCACCAGCAGCGCGCCCAACCCAAAAGCCGCCGCCAGCGACGCGCCCATGCGCAAGCCTTCCATCAGCAGACCCAGCAACGGGCCGGGCTTCTCGGGCGAGAGCCACTGACCCCAGCCCCAGAACACGCCCACAAACGCCAACACCGCACACAGAAACACCGCCAGCAGGCGCGCATGGGCGCCCGAAGGCTGGGCCGCGCGCGCCGCCACCACCGGCTCGCGGATCAGCAGCGTGGTCAACACCCCCAGCCCCATGGCCAGCGCCATGACCCCGTAGGCCTGCTGCCAAGCGGCGTACACATAGGCCTCGCGCGCCGAGCCCCAATGCGCCGCCAGGAACAGCGCACCCGCCCCGGCCACGATCATGCCGATGCGGTAACCTGCGATGTAGGCTGAGGACAACACGCCCTGCTGCTCAGGCGGCGCGATCTCGATGCGGTAGGCGTCGATCACGATGTCCTGCGTGGCCGACATGAAGCCCAGCAAAACGGCAAACAGCGCCATCGCGGTGAGGCTGGCGCCGCCGCTGGCCGGGTCTGTGCTGGCCATGCCCAGAATGGCGCCGATCACCCCCAGTTGCGCCAGCAGCAAGTAGGCCCGGCGGCGCCCCAGCCAGCGCGTGAGCAGCGGCAGCGGCAAGCGGTCCACCAGCGGCGCCCAGATGAACTTGAAGGAGTAACCCAGCGCCGCCCAGCTGAAAAATGTGACCGCCTTGCGCTCCACCCCAGCCTCCACCAGCCACAACGAGAGCGACGAAAAAATCAGCAGGATCGGCAGGCCGGCGGCAAAGCCCAGGAACAACATCGAAAGCACCCGCCGGTCCCACAAAGAGAGCAAGGTCTCGCGCCAGGAGGGGCGGGCGGGCGCAGCGGGCTGCGTGGGGGAGGCATCGGAGGCGCCAGAGAAAGCACCGGGGGCAGGGGAGGACATGGGGCCATTGTTGCTCAAGCGCGCCGACCTGTTGGCGCTGGCAGGCGCAGACAGCGCAGCGGGCGACACCCTGCCCACCCTGGGGCCCCGGTCGACCTATCATGCGGACATGTGCTTTCTGTGTGACCTCAAACCAGCGGCGCCACAAGGCGCCTGGCAAGCGCGGCGCGCCTTTGTGCTGGCCGCTGCCTCGACTGCGGCCACCGCCGCAACGCCCGCGCTCGCGCAGGTGGACGTGGGCGAGTCCTCGCGCCTGCGCAAACTGATTTCCGCAGACCAGATCGAGCAGGCGGGGGCACAACAGTTTGTGGCCACGGTACAGGAAGCGAAGCAGAAAAATGCCCTGGTGACACCCAGCCACCCGCAGACCAGGCGGCTGCACGCCATCGCGAAAAAAATCATTCCCCACACCGCAGCCTGGAACCCGCGCGCCAAAGACTGGCGCTGGGAAGTGGCGCTGATCCGCAGCGACCAGATCAACGCCTTCTGCCTGCCCGGCGGCAAGA
>DAIOEI010000075.1:0-8526 GCA_036746335.1 Hydrogenophaga sp.
CCGTCACACGGTTGAACGAGGCGTCAGCCAGCCGCTGTGCCAGCGTGTTCATCAAGCCTGGCGCCACGGCGGCATCAGTGGCCATGAATCCCAACATGGTCGCCATATTGGGGCGGATCATGCCCGCACCCTTGGCAATGCCACTCACGGTCACGGTTTTGCCATCCACCACAACCTGGCGGCTGACTGCCTTGGGCAAGGTATCGGTGGTCATGATGCCCTCCGCCGCCTTCAGCCATTGCGAGCCTTCCGCTCCAGTGGGGCTACCAGCGTCCGCCAGAGCGGCAGGTAGGCCAGCGAGCAGTCGATCCAGCGGCAACGGCTCCATGATCACGCCGGTGGAAAACGGCAAGACCTGTTCGTGTCGTATACCCAGGGCCAAAGCCAAAGCGCTCGTGGTCTGTCGTGCGTCATGAAGCCCGGATTCACCCGTGCCTGCATTCGCATTGCCGGTATTGATCACCATGGCACGGATACCATGGCCGGCCTCCAGATGCTTACCGCACACCTGCACCGGCGCTGCGGCATAGCGGTTCTGTGTGAACACCGCTCCCACGTTGCTGCCCTCGTCCAGCAGGAAAACCGTCAGGTCTTTGCGACTGGCTTTGCGGATGCCCGCCTCAGCCACACCAATGCGCACTCCGGCCACGGACAACAGGTCTTGGGCAAGAGGAGCGGTGTAGTTCACTGCCATGTCGATCTCCGATCAGAGGAAATGGGATACGAGAAAGAAGTCTGCCAATGCATAGCGCGTCGAGGAGCCAGCGGGGTGGACAGGCTCAACGCACACCCTTGAAAGCCGTTTCTGCCGCGCAGTCAAGTCAGCAAGCCATGGCAATGCTTGTACTTCTTGCCACTTCCGCAAGGGCATGGATCATTGCGACCAACACGCGGCACTTGGTCCTTGACCGTAGCGGCATCCACCACGGTTTCCACCTCACCTGTTTCGGTCGGCGCGGTGTAGGTCATGTTTGCAATCTGCTCGGCTTTCGCTTCCAGTTGCTGAGCCGCCTCACTGACCTGCTCGGGGCTTTGCACCCGAACATTCATCAGGATACGGGTCACATCGTTTTTGACGCTGTCGAGCAACTGCCCGAACAACACAAAAGCCTCTCGCTTGTATTCCTGCTTGGGTTGTTTTTGCGCGTACCCGCGCAGATGGATGCCCTGGCGCAGGTAGTCCAATGCGGAGAGGTGGTCCCGCCACTGGCTGTCGATGGTCTGCAGCAACACCATGCGCTCGAACTGGGTAAAGTTCTCTTCGCCTACCAGCGCCAGCTTGTCTTCAAATGCCACACGTGCAGCGGCCTGTACGCGCTCGGCAATTTCTTCAGCGTCGATGGCATCGGCATCGGACACCCAACTGCTGACCGGCAGCTCAAGTGACCACTCCTCTCGCAAGGTGCGCTCCAAAGCCGGCAAATCCCACTGCTCTTCCACGCTGCCTTCGGGCACAAATTGGTGCACCAGGTCCGCCACGCTGCCGTCCCGCAGAGCGTCGATTTGTCCGCGCAGGCTCTGCGCATCCAGGATGTCGTTGCGCTGCTGGTAAATCACCTTGCGCTGATCGTTGGAGACATCGTCGTACTCCAGCAGTTGCTTTCGAATGTCGAAGTTGCGCGCCTCTACTTTGCGTTGCGCGCTTTCTATGCTGCGCGTAACAATACCAGCCTCAATCGCCTCGCCTTCGGGCATCTTCAAGCGATCCATGATCGCGCGAACCTTCTCGCCGGCGAAGATACGCATCAATGAATCGTCCAGGCTCAGGTAAAAGCGCGACGAGCCTGGGTCTCCCTGGCGACCCGACCGCCCGCGCAACTGGTTGTCAATGCGGCGACTCTCGTGGCGCTCGGTGGCAATGATCCGCAGTCCACCCAGCGCCTTGACTTTGTCGTGATCTTGCTGCCACTGCTGGCGCAGCGTTTGCAGGTGCTCAGCCTTGGTAGCCATATCGAGCAGCGGGTCGTTCTCGATCGCTGCACTCATCTTTTCCAGATTGCCACCAAGCACGATGTCTGTGCCACGTCCAGCCATGTTCGTGGCAATGGTGATCGCACCCGGGCGACCCGCCTGCACGATGATGTCGGCCTCGCGAGCGTGCTGTTTGGCATTGAGCACTTCGTGTGGCAAGTTTTCCTTGACGAGCAGATCGGCAATGATTTCAGAGTTTTCAATCGACGAGGTGCCAACCAGAACAGGCTGCCCCCGCTCGTGGCATTCACGAATATCCTGTATAGCAGCCGCGTACTTTTCCTTGGTTGTCTTGTAGACACGATCGAGTTGATCGTTGCGCAGGCTGGGCCGATTGGGAGGAATCACCACCGTTTCAAGCCCATAGATTTCCTGAAACTCGTAGGCTTCGGTGTCCGCAGTGCCGGTCATGCCCGACAGCTTGGCGTACAGACGGAAGTAATTCTGGAAAGTAATGGACGCCATCGTCTGGTTTTCAGGCTGTATGGCTACACCTTCTTTCGCCTCGACCGCCTGATGCAGACCGTCGCTCCAGCGGCGTCCAGACATCAGCCGCCCTGTGAACTCGTCCACAATCACAATTTCACCACCCTGATTGACATAGTGCTGATCACGGTGATAGAGGTGGTGCGCTTTTAATGATGTCACCAAGTGGTGCATCAAGGCGATATTGGCCGGGTCGTACAAGGAAGCCCCTTCGGGCAACAAGCCTGCCTGCACCAGCAGTTGCTCGGCCTTCTCATGGCCTTGCTCGGTCATGTGGACTTGGTGCGACTTTTCGTCCACCGTGAAATCCCCCGGCTTGGTCACGCCTTCGCCGGTGCGGGGGTCTGCTTCTCCCTCTTGACGAACCAAGTGCGGGATCAACTGCTTGATCGCAACATAGATCTGCGTCTGATCCTCTGCCTGACCACTGATGATCAGCGGCGTGCGGGCTTCGTCGATCAGAATGGAGTCCACCTCGTCCACGATGGCGTAATTCAGTCCCCGCTGTACCCTGTCCCCCGCTTCATAGACCATGTTGTCGCGCAAATAGTCGAAGCCGTACTCGTTGTTGGTGCCATAAGTGATGTCGGCACGGTATGCAGCCTGCTTCTCTTCGCGCGGAGCCTGCGGCAGGTTGATGCCAACGGTCAGGCCCAGGAAGTTGTAGAGCCGCCCCATCCACTGCGCGTCTCGGCTGGCCAGGTAATCGTTGACCGTCACAACGTGCACACCCTTGCCCGTCAGGGCGTTCAGATACACCGGCAACGTGGCGGTCAGGGTTTTACCCTCACCGGTTCTCATTTCGGCCACTTTGCCGTGATGCAAGGCCAAACCACCCACCAACTGGACATCGAAGTGGCGCATTTTCATCACGCGCTTGCTCGCCTCACGCACCACAGCAAAAGCCTCGGGCAGCAAATCCTCCAGTGTTTCGCCCGCTGCAAAGCGCTGTTTGAACACGTCGGTCAACGCTTTGAGCTGATCGTCGTCGAGCTTTTCGTACTGGGATTCAAGCGCATTGATGCGCTCGACAGTTTTGCGATACGTCTTGAGCAGGCGGTCATTGCGACTGCCAAAAATCTTGGTGAGGAAGTTTGTGGCCATACATTCAGGCCTGTGCAGCATTTACGCTCATGCGCGCCAGACAGACAATTGGAAAGTGGGAGGGCGTTCCGAGCTACACGCCGGTCTTCAAGATGCGAGCGGATGCTCTCTGTTTCAAGAGCAAAACCGGCATTTTAGCGGTGCAATGAAATGCGTTTTAGCGACGCGCCCCTGTGGGTATGGACAACAGCTCGGCAGAGGCCAGCGACTCACCTGCGTCCAGGAACCTGCGCGGGTTCTGAACCACCCCCGCCACCCAGACTTCAAAATGCAAGTGAGGGCCCGTAGAGCGACCGGTAGAGCCCACCTCCGCAATTTTTTGCCCTCGCTTGACAATATCTCCCTTGTTGACGTGTACGCGTGAAGCGTGGGCATAACGTGTAATCAAGTCGTTGCCGTGGTCGATTTCCACCATATTGCCGTATGCTGGGTGGTACTCCTGAATCACTACCACCCCTCCGGCAGCTGCGTATATGGGTGTGCCCGTGTCGGCCGGAAAATCCAGTCCTGTGTGCATGGCTGAGCGCCCGGTGATGGGATCAATCCGGAAGCCAAAAGGCGAACCCACACGCCCACCTTTGACCGGCTCTTCGGTGGGCACCATGGTCTGGGCAATCTTCATGTCAAACAAGCGAGATTCGGCCACTGTGAACCAATCCACCCGGGAGCCCGTGCGCAAGTCCATCTGATCCATGGCGGCCATGAGTTCTTCCACGTCCATCTCACGCCCCCCTACCAGCGCTCCACCTGAGCCATCCGGTTTCTTCAGAGCTTCTGTGTCGATACCTGCCAGTCCTGCAACACGCTCCCCAAGAGACTCGATCTGCAGCATGCGCGCCTGCATTTCGCCGAGTTTGCGCGCCATCGCGTCCAAGTTCTCTCTGACATAGAGTTCGCGTGAATCGAGCTCACCCTGCGTGACGAGTTTGGCCACCGAGTTGAAACCGGGCCAACCCTGACGGACTCCGTTCAGAAAAATCCAGTGGTATGCGGCTACCGAACCCAACATCACCAGCAAAGAGGCCAACACACCCATACCCATGAGACGGAGTCCAGTCAGGTGCAGCGCCCTGCTTTTGGCCAACCATGCGTCCGTGATAATGATGTGCATAAAGCGATCTTTCCAAGCTACAACCCGCCCCCTGATCCATCATGCTCGCTCGCCCCAAAACCCAATACAGCTTGGAGCAAGCAGTGGGCGCTTCGCCTCATCTGGCTGCTTTGCGCGACCGCATTCAGCAATCTTCGCGTTGCCTGGAGGCCGTCCTGCCTCTCCTACCTGAGCAACTGCGCACGCAGGTGCTATCGGGTCCTCTGGATGGCGCTCAATGGTGCCTCATCTCTCGCAGCACCGCCGCCTCAACCAAATTGCGGCAACTGCTGCCGTCGCTGCTACTGGCTTTGCAAGACCGCGGTCTGGGCATAGAGCAGATTCGAATCAAGGTTCAAAAAACACCGTCCTGAGCAGACATGCTGCCGGCTACTGGATCTGTGTTGCCTATTGGGCCCCGTTGAGCAACCTGATGGTGCCGCTTGTCTGACTCGAACAGACGACCTATCGCTTACAAGGCGAGTGCTCTACCAACTGAGCTAAAGCGGCAAAAAGGGCTTGTATTCTACTTGACCCGGGTCAGCTTGGGTTTGCCCGAGCCACCCGGCGATTTGGGAGGTTCCGGCTCCGAAGGAGCAGGCGAGCTGCTGTCGGACTGCACGGATCTCAAATTGTGCCCCTTGGACGCAGTTTCTCCACCGCTGTCCGATTGCGCCATATCTTCTGTTACGGGCAAAGCCGAAAGGGGCAAGTTTGGCGCAGGAAAAGCCATTCCTTGACCGTTTTCACGGGCGTAGATGGCCAGCACATGGGTTATCGGGACCACGATGTCTCTGGAAACTCCGCCAAATCGGGCCTTGAATTCGATGAACTCGTTGCCGAGCCTGAGTCCATTGGTCGCATCCCAACTGACGTTCAGAACAATTTCACCGTTTTTGACGTACTCCATCGGCACTTGCACCGAGGCATCCACATGCACCGCCAAAAAAGGTGAAAAGCCGTTGTCGGCACACCACTCGTGCAGAGCCCGAATGAGGTAGGGCTTGGTCGACGGCGAATCGTAATCGGGTACTTTCATGGAGCTCGGGTTTCCGCCTTCAACGCGCTTGAGGCCAACACAAGGGCGACATCACTTGCGCATGACCTTCTCAGAAGGCGTCAACGCCTCGATATAGGCCGGGCGCGAGAAAATGCGTTCTGCGTACTTCAGCAAGGGCGCTGCATTCTTGCTCAGCTCGATACCGTAGAAGTCTAGACGCCACAACAGCGGTGCAATCGCCACGTCAAGCATGGAGAAATTGTCGCCCAGCATGAACTTGTTCTTCAAGAACACCGGCGCCAGCTGCGTCAGTCGATCCCGAATGTGGTTTCGAGCCTTCTCCAGGGCTTTCTCGTTGCCTTTGCTCCCACGGGCCTCCATGACAGACACGTGTGCAAACAGCTCTTTCTCGAAGTTCAGCAGAAACAGACGTACACGGGCCCGGTCCACCGGGTCACCCGGCATGAGCTGGGGGTGCGGGAAACGCTCATCGATGTACTCATTGATGATGTTGGACTCGTACAAGATCAGGTCGCGCTCGACCAGGATCGGCACTTGCCCGTAAGGATTCATCACGCTGATGTCTTCGGGCTTGTTGTAGAGGTCCACATCCCGAATTTCAAAATCCATGCCTTTTTCAAACAGCACAAAACGGCAGCGGTGGGAGTAAGGGCAAGTGGTACCCGAATACAAGACCATCATGTGGGGAGTCTCCTTAATGCAAAAAACAGTGGTCTGCTTCGGCACCCCTCAGGTGCCGTAGACCACTGTGGATCGACACGGACCAGCCCGGTAATGCGGGAGGCCCTGGCGTGTCGGATTATTTGATGTCTTTCCAGAACGCCGCGTTGAGGCGCCAAGCAACTACGGTGAATGCAGCGAGGAACAGCATCACCCATACACCGATACGCACACGGTTGTTTTGCTCGGGTTCACTCATCCACTGCATGAATGCCACTAAATCACCCACATTGTGGTCGAACTCTGAGCGCGACATGGTGCCGGGTTTCACCTGCTCCCAACCTTTCAGCACGTCCACTTGCTGGCCAGCGTCTTCCACCGTGTTGTAGAGCGGCCGCTGCTCGCCCTGCAACTCCCACAGCGGGTTCGGCATCGCGATGGTTGGGTAGGCTTTGTTGTTCCAGCCTGTTGGCATGCTGCCGTCGCGGTAGTAGGTGCGCAACAGGGTGTAGAGGTAGTCGGGTCCCGAGTGCCCACCAATGGCCGCACGGGACCGCGCTACCAGGGTGAGATCAGGAGGGTTTTTCCCAAAAAAGGCCTTGGCATCACTGGGACTCATCGACACCTTCATGGTGTCACCGATCTTGTCGGTGGTGAAAGTCAGGTTTTCAGCGATTTGTTTGTCAGTCAGGCCGATGTCTCTCAGGCGGTTGTAGCGCATGAAGGAAGCGGAATGACAGTTCAGGCAGTAGTTCATGAACAACTTGGCACCGTTTTGCAGCGCCGCCATGTCGTTCGTGCGCTGTGGCGCCTTGTCCATCGGAATGCTCGCGCCTGCTGCCCAGGCTGTGCCAGACATGCTCAAGACCAGCGCGAGGCTCGTGATCAATTTTTTCATTGCTATGGCTCTCTGATTGACTCTGTCGCGCTCAGTGCGGCTGGAAGGTGACACGGGTGGGCACGGTCTTGAACTCACCCAACCGGCTCCACCAGGGCATCAGCAGGAAGAACCCAAAGTAGAACAAGGTGCCGACTTGAGAGACACGCTCGCCAATAGGCGAAGGCGGCAGCACACCCAGGTAACCCAGAATCAGGAAGTTGAGCACGAACAAGGCATACAACCATTTGTTCCAAGTGGGCCGGTACCGGATCGACTTGACCGGGCTGTTGTCCAGCCAGGGCAGGAAGAAGAGAATCACGACACCGCCACCCATGGCGACAACACCCCAGAACTTGGGATCAATGCTCAGCATCATGGCGACCAGAGCCAGCGCACCACCCACCACTGCACCCTTCATCAACAAACTCAGCTTTGTCTTGACCACACCCAAAACGGCAGCCAGCAACACACACGCAATCAACGCGTACATCATTTCACTGGTGACCGCGCGCAAGATCGAATAGAAAGGCGTGAAGTACCAAACAGGAGCGATGTGCAGTGGCGTGACCAACGGATCGGCCGGAATGAAGTTGTTGTACTCCAGGAAGAAGCCACCAAACTCCGGCGCGAAAAACACCACCGCCGAGAAAATCATCAAGAACACCGACACACCCAGGATGTCGTGCACGCTGTAGTAGGGATGGAAAGGAATGCCGTCCAGAGGTATGCCTTTTTCGTCTTTCAGTGCCTTGATCTCAACGCCATCGGGGTTGTTGGAGCCCACTTCATGGAGGGCAATGATGTGCGCCACCACCAAGCCCAGCAGCACCAGTGGCACCGCAATGACGTGGAAACTGAAGAAGCGGTTGAGCGTCGCATCACCGACCACGAAGTCACCACGGATCAGCAGCGCGAGGTCTTCACCCACAAACGGAATCGCAGCGAACAGGTTCACGATCACCTGCGCACCCCAGTAGGACATCTGCCCCCACGGCAGCAGATAGCCCATGAATGCCTCAGCCATCAATGCCAGGAAAATGGCGCAACCAAACACCCAGACCAGCTCGCGCGGCTTGCGGTAGGAGCCGTAGATCAGACCGCGGAACATGTGCAGGTACACCACCACAAAGAAAGCCGAAGCGCCGGTGGAGTGCATGTAGCGGATCAACCACCCCCAAGGCACATCGCGCATGATGTACTCGACCGACGCAAATGCCACTGGCACACCAGCTGCATTGAGGGTAGCGTCCGGCTTGTAGTGCATGACCAGGAAAATACCGGTCACGATCTGGATCACCAGGACCAGCAGAGCCA
>DAIOEI010000076.1:0-8517 GCA_036746335.1 Hydrogenophaga sp.
TTGCGGCTGTCAAGCGCAACAAGGTGGATCTGATCGTGATGGCTTCGCATGGGCGAAAAGGCCTCAAGCGCCTGCTGCTGGGCAGCGAGACACAGCAGGTGCTGACGCATTCGCACATACCGGTGCTCGTGTTGAGGTAAGCGCCAACACAGACCACCCGCGCCGCCTGCGGCGTCACCCCCAGTGGGCAACGCGAGTGACCCGGTAAAGCCGGTTCCACCGCGTTCTGTAACTCAAGTCGCTCGCTTCGAGCGCTGCTGTCGTGCTCGCCGCTTCATCGACCTCCTCTATGCGAACGCGGCTTTGTATTGAACGCGCAGCAGGTTTTTCTGTACCTTGCCCATGGTGTTGCGCGGCAGTTCGTCGACCACCACGCAGCGCTTGGGGATCTTGAAATTGGCCAGCTTCGACTTCAGTTCGGCGATCACCCAGTCAGGGTCCACCGTGGCGCTGGGTTTGGCGGTGATCAACGCCACACCCACCTCGCCAAAATCCGGGTGCGGCACGCCCACCACCGCGCTCTCGGCCACGCCCGGCATCTCGTTGATATAGCCTTCGATCTCGGCCGGGTAGACGTTGTAGCCGCCGGAGATGATCAGGTCTTTGCTGCGGCCCACGATGGTGATGTAGCCATCGGCATCGACCTTGCCTACATCGCCGGTCTTGAAAAATCCGTCGGCAGTGAACTCCTCTGCGGTTTTTTCGGGCATGCGCCAGTAGCCTTTGAACACATTGGGCCCGCTCACCTGAATGCTGCCCACGTCACCCGCCGCCAAGGTTTGCCCGGCATCGTTCACCACCCGCAGTGCCACGCCTGGCAGTGGAAAACCCACTGTTCCACCACGCCGCTCACAGGTACCACGGTAGCGCCCGTCGGGCTTGCAAGGGTTGGACGTCAGCATGGCCGTTTCGCTCATGCCGTAGCGCTCCAAAATGGTGTGGCCAGTGCGCACTTGCCAGGCCTTGAAGGTGTCCACCAACAAGGGCGCGGAACCCGAAATGAACAGGCGCATGTGCGAAGCCTGGGCAACGGTCAGGCCCGGCTCCGCAAGCAGCCGGCTGTACAGCGTGGGCACACCCATGAACACCGTGGCGCGGGGCAGCGCGTCCACGACTTGCCTGGGATCAAAACGGTTGAGCCAGATCATCGGGCTGCCGTTGATCAAGGCGCCATGGATGGCCACGAACAGCCCGTGCACATGAAAAATCGGCAAGGCATGGATGAGCACATCGTCTGCCCGCCAGTCCCAGTATTCGCGCAGCACCTGCGCGTTGGACAGCATGTTGCCGTGGGTCAGCATCGCACCCTTGCTGCGCCCGGTGGTGCCGCTGGTGTAGATGATCACCGCAAGATCGTCCGCCGAAGACACGGCAGGCACATGGACGTCGCTGTGGTGGCGGGCGCGATCGAGCAAGCTGCCAGTGCGGTCGTCGCCCAGCGTAAAAACGGCCTGCGTGCCAGCCTGAAAAGCGATCTTGGATACCCAGCCATGGTTCTGCGGACTGCAGACAACCACCGCTGGCTCCGCATTGCCAATGAAATACGCAATTTCGGCGCTTTGGTACGCGGTATTCAGCGGCAAATACACCAGCCCTGCGCGCAAGGTGGCCAGGTAGAGGATCAGCGATTCGACCGATTTTTCTGTCTGGACCGCAATGCGAGAGCCTGGCGGCAGCGCCAGCGACTGCAACAGATTCGCCATCATGGCACTGGCCCGGTCCAGGTCGCGCCAGCTGTAGTTCAGCGGGCCGCCATCGGGCTGAAGGGCTTCAACAGCCGTGCGGTCCAGGTCATCGGGAAAAGCAGCTCGCAAAGCCGCGTACAGGTTGTGCTGGCTCATGACGGATGGGAAGATACCAAAGGTTGAAAGAGGTCGCCTCTGGTCAGAAAACCGGGGGTCGCTTGGCCATGAAGGCGGCAACGCCCTCCTGGTGCTCTGCACTATCGGCATAGGCAAAAGCGCCATCAAGCCACGCCTGCGGCAATGGCGCTCGCTGCAGCTCGACCAGTTGGCGCAAGCTTTGTTTGTTCATGCGGGCGGCTTGCGGAGCGAGCGCAGCGATGCGTTGGGCACGCAGTTGTGCCTCAAGATCGAGGTCGGCGTCGTCCATGACCTCGCGCAGAAAACCGTTGGCCGCCATTTCGTCGGCGGTGAACACCGCAGCTTCCAGCAACATCGCACGCGTCATGGGCAAACCCAGCTGACGGACCACGAGCTGCGCTTCACGGGGCGCCATCGGAAAACCCAGTTTTGCGATGGGAGCACCCAAACGGGCGCTGCGCCCGGCCAAGCGGATATCGCAAGCACTGGCGATCTCTACGCCCGCACCCATGCAGTTGCCTTCGATTTGCGCCACCAGAGGCACATCACATTGCAACATGGCCTGCAGACCACCCCAGACGTCCTGCTCGTGAAACTGGCGCAGGCTCTCAGACTCGAATCGGAAGTCCGGATATTCGGCAATATCCCCGCCGGCGCAGAAATGCCCGCCCTCCCCACTGACCACCACGCACCGCACATCGCTGCGGTGCTGCAGATGGTCGAACACTGTGCGCAACTCGCGCCACATGGCGCGCGACATGGCATTGAATTTTCCCGGGTTTGACAGCACCACCCTCGCCACCGGGCCCTGGCTGGACACATGAACACGACCACCTCCGGTAGCGGTCATCCCTGACTCCTGACGCTGCGCTGACCAAACCACCACCAAAGGCCGGCGCCCCCCAGGATCATCGGCACGCAAAGCCACTGCCCCATGCTCATGCCCAGAGACAGCAGGCCCAGGTGGGCGTCTGGCTCACGGAAAAACTCGGCAATGAAGCGGAACACACCATAGCCGAAAAGAAAGGCCGCACCGACCTGGCCGGCTGCGCGTGGCTTGCGCGCATACAACCACAACAACACAAACAGCAACACCCCTTCAAGCAAGAACTGATACACCTGTGAAGGATGGCGCGCCAAATCGCCCGCACCGCGAAACACCATGCCCCAGGGCAGTGACGGGTCGGCAACCCTGCCCCAGAGTTCGCCGTTGATGAAGTTGCCCAGCCTACCCGCCGCCAGGCCGGTAGGCACACAAGGTGCCACAAAATCCATCACCTGCAGCCAGGGCCGCTGGCGGCTGCGCGCGTACCAGATCATGGCCACGAGCACGCCCAGCATGCCGCCATGAAAACTCATGCCACCTTGCCAAACAGCAAAAATCTCCAAAGGGTGGCTCAGGTAATACGCCGGTTTGTAAAACAGGCAGTAACCCAGACGCCCACCGACCACCACGCCCAGCACCCCCAGAAACAGGATGTCTTCCACATCGCGCTTTTCCCAGGCACGTGGCTGGCGGATCAATGCAAAGGGCTGATGTTTCAGCCTCGCACGGCCCAGCAGCACAAAAAGGAAAAAGGCGGCCAGGTAGGTCAGGCCATACCAATGGATGGCCAGGGGCCCGAGTTGCAGCGCGACGGGATCAATCTGGGGATGGGTCAACATGGCAGAGATTGTGCACGGAGCATGTGCCCTGACAGACAGGCTCGCACACACCCCGAAGAAACGGCGTCAAGCCCAGCGGCGCAACCCACAGGTCGCGCGCCTCGGCTCAGTCGCCCAGCAGGGACAAATCGCGAACCGCGCCCTTGTCGGCCGACATGGCCAGCATGGCGTAGGCTTTGAGCGCCGCCGATACTTTTCGCGGACGGAGCTGGGCAGGCTTCCAGCCTTTGGCGTCTTGCTCAAGGCGGCGCTGAACCAGCTCTTCATCACTGACCAACAGGTTGATACTGCGGTTCTGGATGTCGATGCTGATGATGTCGCCATCACGCACCAGTCCAATGGCGCCGCCTGCCGCAGCTTCGGGTGAGGCGTGACCGATGGACAAGCCGGATGTGCCGCCGGAAAAACGGCCGTCGGTGAGCAAGGCGCAGTGCTTCCCCAGCTCTTTGGACTTCAAGTACGAGGTGGGGTAGAGCATCTCTTGCATACCCGGTCCGCCGCGCGGCCCTTCGTAACGGATCACCACCACGTCGCCAGCGACGATCTGGTTGGCGAGGATCGCGTCCACCGCTGCATCTTGAGACTCGAAAACCCGCGCGGGCCCACTGAACACCCGAATGGTGGAGGTCGGCACACTGGTGGTGTAGCGCAACTTCTCCACCTCAAACATGCTTTCGTCCACACCTGCCGTCTTCACCACGCAACCATCGAGCGCGATGTTGCCCCGCAGCACGGCCAGACCGCCTTCTTTCGAATAGGCATGCTCAAAGGAGCGGATACACCCGGTGGAGCGATCAAGATCCAGGCTGGGCCATCGTGTCGCTTGACTGAACGCAACCTGTGTGGGAATGCCCGCAGGGCCTGCCATATAGAGCGTCTTGACTTCCTCTGAAGGGCTTCGTGCAATGTCCCACTGCTCCAGCGCATCCTTCATGGTTTTGGCATGTACCGTAGGCACATCGGTGTGCAGACGGCCAGCGCGGTCCAGCTCACCCAAGATCGCCATGATGCCGCCAGCACGATGTACGTCTTCAATATGGTACTTGTCTGTATTGGGCGCCACCTTGCACAACTGCGGCACCACACGCGAGAGCCGGTCGATGTCGGCCATGGTGAAGTCGATCTCGGCTTCCTGTGCAATCGCCAGCAGGTGCAGGATGGTGTTGGTGGAGCCGCCCATGGCGATATCCAGCGTGATCGCATTCTCAAAGGCCTTGAAGCCCATGGAGCGCGGCAACACCGAAGCGTCTTCTTCTTCGTAGTAGCGGCGGCACAGGTCCACCGCCAGCCGACCGGCTCTTTTGAACAGCTGTTCGCGGTCGGCATGGGTGGCCAGCACCGTGCCGTTACCCGGCAGCGCCAGACCCAGCGCTTCGGCCAGGCAGTTCATCGAGTTGGCGGTGAACATGCCCGAGCAGGAACCACAAGTCGGGCAGGCCGAGCGTTCCACCTCGGCCAGATCGGCCTCGCTCACCTTGTCATCTGCCGCCATCACCATGGCATCGACCAGATCCAGCTTCTTGAACTGTATGGTCTGCGACTGCGGGTTCGCCAAGCGCACCTTGCCGGCTTCCATGGGCCCGCCCGAGACAAATACCACCGGGATATTCAGACGCATGGCCGCCATCAGCATGCCGGGCGTGATCTTGTCGCAATTGGAAATGCACACCAGCGCGTCAGCGCAGTGGGCGTTGACCATGTACTCCACGGAGTCGGCGATCAGTTCACGGCTGGGCAGCGAATACAGCATGCCGTCGTGGCCCATGGCGATGCCGTCATCGACGGCAATGGTGTTGAATTCCTTGGCGACACCGCCAGCGGCCTCGATCTCGCGCGCCACGAGTTGGCCGAGGTCCTTGAGGTGCACATGACCCGGCACAAACTGGGTGAAGCTGTTGGACACGGCAATGATCGGCTTGGCAAAGTCGCCATCCTTCATGCCAGTGGCGCGCCACAGGGCACGTGCACCAGCCATGTTGCGGCCGGCGGTAGAGGTCTTGGATCGGTAGGCAGGCATGTGGAATGGGTAGACAGTTGAAGAGCGGACGCCACCTCAAAGGTGGCAGGGCCAGGCAGCAAGTTACCAGGGGAGAATTATCCCGCAGGCGCCAGCAGCGGTAGCCGCAGCAAAACCCTGACGGGCACAGGGCAAGCCAGCCTGCACGCGCAGAACATCAACGTTTGCGGGGCCGGATACCCAGCGCCGCACGCTGGCGCTCGATGCGATCCTGCTTTTTCTGATCCATCTTCTCCATCTCCTTGCGCTTGGTGCGCCCCGAGGCGTCGGACCAGGCCCACCACGCCACGGCCATGGCGAAGGGCGAGAGCACCCACCACCAAGAAGAGTCGGCAACCAGGCCGATACGGTAGAAGTTCCAGACCACCAGGCCGATGCCCGCAACAAGGAAAAACATCACACCCTCCTGTAAAGACCATACGAAGCTGGTAAAGCCCTGGAAAAGCCCCGAAAGGGACTGTAACAGGGCGTTTCACGCGCCAGCAGATGGGTAGAATCTGCTCCGAAGATCACTTCACCATCACCCGCGAGGACCACACCATGAAACGCGCTCTCCTGATTATGGCCGCTATGGCCGCCATCTCTGCTCCCGCTCTGGCCGATGAGGCACTGGCCAAATCGAAGAACTGCATGGCTTGCCATGCTGTGGACAAAAAGCTCGTTGGCCCATCCTACAAAGACATCGCCAAAAAGTACGCTGGTGATGCCAAAGCAGTGGACATGCTGGCCACCAAGATAATCAAAGGTGGCTCCGGCGTCTGGGGGGCGATCCCCATGCCCGCCAACCCGCAGGTGAACGAAGCCGATGCCAAGAAGCTGGCCGCCTGGGTGATGGGCCAGAAGTAATCACTTCCCGCTCCCTTTCGGTCAAAAACCCGCAGCCTGAGCTGCGGGTTTTTTCATGGAGTGCTGGCAGCGAGAGGGCACGGGGCTGCGCTTGCTTACACCAGCCCATACTGGCGCGCATATGCTCGCCATCCGATTTCCGTAAAGTGGCTTTGGCGGCAAAACCGCCTAGAATCAAGCACCGGGCCCAAGCGATTGCGCCCGGTTTCTTTTTTCCGCGTCCGGAATCAAGCGCCGGCCAATTCCAAGCGCCTTTTTCACCGACCCAGCTCTCTCGAAGCAGGCCGCCCCAGGCCACCGCAGAATCGGCTTTGCCGGGCCGCTGGTGGCGCCCCCTTGAGGGGGTGGCGCCGCAGGCGACGCGGGGGTGTTTGAAAGGCTCCCATGGAAATTTTTGACTACGACAACATCCTGCTGCTGCCGCGCAAGTGCCGCGTGGAAAGTCGCAGCGAGTGCGATCCTTCCATCGAATTCGGTGGCCGGCGCTTCAAGCTGCCGGTGGTCCCGGCCAACATGAAGACGGTGCTCAACGAGCCCATCAGCGAGTGGCTCGCAGCCAACGGCTACTTCTATGTGATGCACCGCTTCGACCTGGACAATGTGGCCTACGCCCGACAGATGCGCGACAAAGGCCTGTTTGTCTCGATCAGCTCGGGCGTGAAATCGGCGGACATGGCGGTGATCGACCAACTGGCCGCCGATGGCGTGGGCGCCGACTACATCACGATCGACATCGCCCACGGCCATGCCGACAGCGTGCACAAAATGATCGACCACATCAAGACCCGACTGCCCGAGACCTTTGTGATCGCTGGCAACGTGGCCACACCCGAAGCGGTGATCGACCTGGAAAACTGGGGCGCGGACGCGACCAAAGTGGGCGTGGGCCCCGGCAAGGTCTGCATCACCAAGCTCAAAACCGGTTTCGGCACCGGCGGCTGGCAACTCAGCGCGCTCAAATGGTGTGCTCGGGTGGCCACCAAGCCCATCATTGCCGATGGGGGCATCCGCCACCATGGCGACATTGCCAAGAGCGTGCGCTTTGGCGCGGCCATGGTGATGATCGGCTCGCTGTTCGCGGGCCATGAAGAGTCGCCCGGACAAACGGTGGAAGTGGATGGCAAGCGGTTCAAGGAGTATTACGGTTCGGCCAGCGACTTCAACAAAGGCGAGTACAAACATGTCGAAGGCAAGCGCATTCTTGAACCCATCAAGGGTCAGCTCGCCGACACGCTGCGCGAGATGCAGGAAGACGTGCAAAGCTCCATCAGCTATGCCGGCGGCAAACAACTCCTCGATCTGAAAAAGGTCAACTATGTGGTGCTGGGCGGTGAAAACGCCGGGGAACACCTGTTCATGTGACCACCACCACGGCTCGCTGCGGGCGCGCGGACCCAGGAGGCTTGCGGGCGATGGCGGCTAAGATGCGGGGCTGTTCAACCGCCCCGATCAGGGGCTTAGCGCTGGGAAGCCTGTGTTCAAGAATGTGACGATCTACCGCATCGCGCCCGAGTGGGACGCGACGCTGGAATCGATGGAGGCCGCGCTGGACGCGGCGCGTTTTGTGCCCTGCAGCGCCTCGCAGGACAAGTCGATCGGCTGGGCCGAACCGCGTGGTGAGGAGCATGGCCCGCTGGTCGAGTCCGTGGCGGGGCAGCGCATCCTCAAACTGGTGATCGAGACCAAGGCCGTTCCGGGCAGCGTGGTCAAGGAAAAGGCACAGGAAGCGGCCGACCACATAGAGGCCACCACCGGCCGCAAACCCGGCAAAAAGGAAACCCGGGAACTGCGCGAAGACGCGCTGCAGGCCTTGCTGCCGCAGGCCTTTCCGCGCCGGGGCAGTGTCTGGGTCTGGTTCGACCTGCACAACGGGCTGCTGGTCACCGACGCCAGCAGCCAGGGCAAGAACGACGAGGTGGTGACCGCCCTGGTGCGCGCCTTTGACGGCCTGGCGCTCACGCTGCTGCAAACCGCCCTGACCCCGCAAACCGCCATGACGCAGTGGCTGGCCACGACCGAACCGGAGAACGACTGGCCCGAAGGATTCAACGTCGAGCGCGAGTGCGAGCTGAAGTCGGCCGACGAAGAGAAGTCTGCCGTGAAGTTCACGCGCCACCACCTGCTGACCGACGATGTGCGCAAGCACCTGGCCGAAGGCAAACTGCC
>DAIOEI010000077.1:0-4001 GCA_036746335.1 Hydrogenophaga sp.
GTGCTTGGCGGCAATGCGAGAGGTGATCATGATCACCGGCATGCCCTGCAGGCGCGGATCGCTGCGGATGTTGCGCACCAGATCGAAGCCGTCCATGCGGGGCATTTCAATGTCCGACAGGACCACCGTGGGTCGCTCCTGCTGCAGGCGCTCCAAGGCCTGCAAGCCATCGGCCGCCAAGGCTACCCGATAGCCCTCGCGCTGCAACAGACGCTGGGTGACGCGGCGTACCGTAATGGAATCGTCCACCACCAGCACCAAAGGTACCGCATTGGTGACCAACCCCTGCTCAACCACATCGTCCATACCGTCCGATGCAACAGCATGGCTTTGCTGGCTGCTCAACCAGACTGGCACCTGCGCGCCATACACCGTAGCCAGGGCCACCGGGTTGTAGATCAGGGCCACCGCGCCAGAGGCCAGCACCGACATGCCAGCCAGGCCGGGCAGGCGCGAGAGCTGCGGACCGAGGTTCTTGACCACCACCTCCTGGTTGCCCAACACCTCGTCCACATGCAAAGCGACCCGCTGGGCAGCACTTCGGAAAATCACCACTGGCAAAGTGCGCGCCTGGGCTGCCGTGGATTGGGGTGACGACTGCAGCAAGGCACCCGCCCAGTAAAAGGGAACGGGGCCGCCCGCTGAATGCAGCACACCCTCGGCATATGCCTGGGCCAATTCCTCGGGCGCCACACGGCGCACCAGTTCCACCAGGGTAGACGGCACGCCAAAAGACAGCGCACCGGCCCGTACCATCACCACCTGCGTCACTGCGGTGGTCAGTGGCAAAACCAGTTTGAAAGCGGTCCCCTGCCCGGATTGCGTCTGGGTTTCAATGCGTCCGCCCAAAGCCACCACATCGGTGCGCACCACGTCCATGCCCACGCCCCGACCGGCCAGAGGAGAAACCTCGTTCGCGGTTGTCAAACCGGGGGTGAACACCAGCTGTGCAGCCTCTGCGTCGGTCAGTTCGACGCCTTCCGCCACAAAACCCTGGCTGCGGGCTTTCTCCTGCAGGCGAAGCAGGTCGAGACCAGCTCCATCGTCCTGGAAGACCACCGACACATCGTTGAGCTCCTGAGACAGGCGCACCTCAATGCGTCCCTCGACAGGCTTGCCCAGCCCCAATCTTTGATCGGGCAACTCAATGCCGTGCACCACGCAGTTGCGCAACAGGTGCTCAAAAGCGGCGGTCATTCGGTCAAGTACACCCCGGTCCATCTCGATATGACCACCCACGATGTCCAGACGAACCTGCTTACCTGTTTCCTTGGAGGTCTGCCGCACCACACGGTACAGCCGCTCCGAAATGCCCTCGAACTCCACCATGCGGGTGCGCAACAGGTCGCGCTGCAGTTCGCGGGCTTGGCGACCTTGCGCTACCAGACCGTCTTCTGTTGCTTCCACCGCACGTTGCAGGTTGCGCTGCACGGTGGCCACATCGTTCACCGATTCGGCCATCATGCGGGTGAGTTCCTGCACCCGGGTGAAGCGGTCGAACTCCAGAGGGTCGAACGATTGATCGGCATCGCGCGCCTGGGCCAGTCGAGACTGCATCTGGGTCTCGGCCTGAAGCTCGATGTCACGCAACTGCTGGCGCAGCCGGTCCAGGTTGCCAGTGAGGTCCTTGAGGGAGCCGCGCAGAGTCAGCAATTCCGCTTCCATGCGCGAGCGGGTGATCATGACCTCACCGGTCTGGGTCACCAACCGGTCAAGCAGCTCAGGGCGCACACGCACCGCCGCACCGGCTCGCAACACCAGCGGTTTGGGAGCGCGAGGCGGTTCTATGCTCAGCGGCGCATGGGCTTTTGTCTCTGCACCGGGTGCCTGCTCCATCGCCGTTGCGCCGTCGACATCTGCCACCTCGGGCTCGGCCAGCACCGGCACGGCCTGCGTCGGCAACAGCTCCGGCGCCGTTTGCACGACACCCTGCGGAGATGCATCCATGCGCCGCAACAAATCAAAGCGGGCCGCCAGCGCGTCAAACGCGATCAAAAGCGGCTCGATGTCACCACTGGTCAACGCGTCAGACCCCAAGCGCTCGGCGCCGGTTTCCATGCGGTGGGCCATCTCACCCAGTCGCAAGGCACCCGAGAGTCGCGCACTGCCTTTGAAGGTATGCAAAGTGCGCAACACTTCGGAGCGCGCACTGAGATGATCGGGTTGCGCGACCCATTGGCGCAAGGCACCGCCCAGAAGCGGCAACAACTCCAGCGCTTCTTCGGTGAAGATCGGAAACAGATCGGCATCGATGGTATCCAGCGCATCAATGTCGTCGTCAATGTCTTGTGCCTGACCTTGGATCTCTTCGCCAAGTGCAGCAAGTTCGGTCGGTAGCGCGCCAAAGTCGGTCACGGAGAAAGACGACGGCTCGAATTCGGGCTCAACCTCGCTGTTGGCCTGCGCCGGATCAGCCTCTGCGGGCACCGGATCCACCGGCAAAGCTTCTGCCTCCGTTGGCTTCAGACCCGACCATTGGGACATCAGCTCGATGTCCAACGGCCTGTCGGGCGGCAACTCCACTGGTTCGTGCAGCAAACGATCAAGCGCATCGATCAGCTCGGCATTGGGCTCCCTGTAGAAACCAGCCGCAAACTGGTGCAGCAAGCGGCGGATTTCTTCAGCGGACTTGGCAAACAACTGCGCTTGCTCAAGAGTGGAGGCTACGCCATCCTGCTGGTGCAAAACCACCATGCCGACCGCATGCTCCAAGGCGCGCGCCATGTCAGCCAAGGGCTGAAAGCCAACCGCCCCGGAGGCGCCCGCCAGAGAATGGGCCAACGACTCTGCTTCTGGTGGCAACGGCTCGTGATGCTCCAGCGCCCACTCATCCAAACAGGTGCACAAGCGGCGAGACCATTCGTCTGCTTCGTTGAGGTAGACGTTGTACAGGCGTATCCCGATGCGCAAAGGGCCGATTTCGCGCGTCTGTTCGTCGGTTGCACCCGTCGCCTCCAGCACGGGCTGTGTCTGCACAGACTCTTCGGTTGCCGCAGGGGTCCACCCGACTTCCTGCGGGTGGGGTGCGGCGTCGTTCGGTTGGGAGACATCCGCCGTACCGCTGAACTGGTCGTCGTCGCCTGTGGCCAGCAGCTGGTCCGCCAACCCGCTGCTGGCGGGCGCTTCATCGAAAAACGCAGTGCGGCCCGACAGACGACCGAGGCCCTGGAAGTCAATGCTCTCCAGGAGCGGCAAGGCGGCGGGAGGCTCTGGCAGCAAGGGGTAGGAAGGCAGTTCGCTGTCGAGCGAAAACCGCTGTGTTTCAGCGAAGTCCCGCGGTGGCTCGACATCATCTCCGCGGCCATCGTCGAGCTCCAACTCGGGCATGTCCAGGTTCGGCAGGCCCATCGCAGCCAGGTCCACCACCAGCGGAGTTTCCGGCGCGGCTTGACCCTCAGCTTCACCCTCAGCCAGGGACCCTTGGACACCATCCTGTTCATCACGCTCGGGGTGCTCCGCTTCTACCGTTACCGTGATCTCTGGCAGCGCCTGCGGATCCAGTGATAGCGTTTCCGGGATCGCTGTGAGATGGGCGCGAAGTGGGTGATACACCCCTTTTTCAGACAGCTGGCGGGCGCTTTCGACGAACGAATCTGGTGTCCAGGCGGCATCGGTTCCCGCCTCGATGTCATCGGCCCATTGGCCCAGCGTCATCAAGGCATCTTGCGCCAGCATGAGCAGGGCTTGGCTGGCTGGCCGCTGCTCGGCCAGTACCGTGTTCAGCAGCTGCTCCATGGCCCAGGCAGCTTCACCAAACCCAGACAGCCCGACCATGCGCGAGCTGCCTTTGAGCGTGTGAAACGCGCGACGCAAGGTGGTCAGTTGCTCCAGGTCATCGGGGTGGGGCTGCAACAAGTCGACCGCCTGAAGCGCAGCGCCGTTCACCTCCCGGGCTTCTTCCAGGAAGATGGACCTCAAATCGTCTTCGTCGTCCTCCGCAAGCAGCGGTTCATCAGACCGGGAGGGAGACTCCCGGCCCGCAACAGCGCTGGCTGTACCCG
>DAIOEI010000077.1:4101-8497 GCA_036746335.1 Hydrogenophaga sp.
AACAGCGCTGGCTGTACCCGCAACAGCGCTGGCTGTAGACAGTTCGGTATTGGAGACAGTGGTCTGTGACAGCTGCACCAGCGCCTGCGCACCCTCTTGTGCGTCTCGACGAACCACCGCTTCCGCCGCATCCCGAGCCGCCTGCGCCACGACCGATTGCTCAGCCAGCTCGGCCTGGGTCGCCAGCTGCCCCAGCTGCTCGCCCAGGTCGGCGAGGTTGAGCGGCTGTTGCGCAGACTCCACCAGCTGCTGGATGCCCGCCTGGACCGCTTGCTGCTCCTGCTGCGCTGCCAACGCGGGCTGAGCCACCGAGCGGCCCATGACCGGACGGAGTTCGCCGGTGTCCGCGTCAAACACAAACAATTTCTTGGCGAGCAACGGCTGGTAGTGCAGCATGTCCACCAAAAAACCCAATGCGCTGAGGTTGTCACCCAGGAATTGAAAGGCACTGGCGTTGTCCTCTTCCGATTCCGCGGTGATCAAGAACTCTACGCGGCTGCGCATCCTGATGACCGCCTGCACCGCAGGCTCCAAACCCAGGACAGACAACACACCGCGCATCTGCGAGAAACGGGACACCACCTGGTGCAGCAACGCTTTTTCGCGAGGCTCCCTAAAGAACTGATCCAGCGCCTTTTCGGCCTCGGCCAGAGACAGCTTGAGCTCATCGACCACGCTGCCCATGGTGTGCTTGTCACTCACCCGCCGGTAGAGCTGCTCCATCCAACTTTCAAGGGGCTGCGCGTCCGCGCCACCCAGCACCATTTCCAATCGTTGAGCCAGGGCCTGCGTGCGCTCGGTGAAGGTGGCTTCGCCGGGGTCAAAGTCTTCAAACGCAGCCTCAAGGTACAGCGTGGTCGTGGCCACCTCCATGGCCAGGTCCGGCCGCTGGATGGTGGGCTGCTCCCGCGCGGCAAGGTCTACCGCCTTGACGAGCGCTTGGGCCAGGACGGTACTGCCTGGATGGAGCTTGAGCAGGGAGTCCGCGAGCAGCCCGTATTGATCAACCATCTGCCGGCTGCGATGGGTATCACCACCCGAGAACAGCGACCATGACTCCTTGGCGGCATGGATGCGTTTACGCGCCTGGACCAGCAAAGCCGGGTCGAATCGGCCCAGGCTGGGCTTGAGGTAGTCCACCGGGACTTCGCCCTGGAGACCAAATACGGTTCGCACCGGCTCCAGATGCGCGGTATTGGCATCGGAGGGCATGCGGCTCTGCGCGCAGAAAAAAAGCAGGTCGCGCAGCAGGGCTTCGGAGACTTGCGTGCCAGAACGGTCCGCCAACAAGCCCGCGAACTGCAACAACACGCGGGTAGCGGCCCGTTTGACATAGACATCAAGTGTCGGCAAGGCCCGCAATGCCAATGCTTCAAAAAAAGCGGCCGACACCCGCCAGAAAGTAGTGACCCGCGGCGAGTCAGCACCAGCCGACAAGCCGGCACTCAGGCGCACGAGCTGCTGGGCGGCGGCGTGGCTGTTGGTCTTGACGACCAGCAGGACGAGGCGATCGAACATGGAGCGCAAGGCAGCATCGGGCTCCAATGCCTTGGCCACATCCTGGGGTGCGCCGATGTTGCGCGCAGCACCGTCAAACAGCCAGAGATCTGACGGGTGCACACGCTCGGCACCAGCGAGCTCTTGCACCGATCTGTACTGCGGAAACAGTGCGACGGCCTGCGCAGGACGAGCGCCGAGCACCGCCTCAAGATAGTCCATCAACGCGAACCCGGCACGCTCGACCTCTGCCGCTGCTGCCTCGGTACAGGTCAGGGGTTTCTGAATGAACCGCTTGACGGCAGACTCCATGCCACGCAGAACCTGTGCTGGCGCCTGCAAACCCACCAGTTCCATGGCGCCTACCGCCTGGTGCAGGTGCTGACGCGCCATCCGCAGGGACGCGGGGTCCACCGCATCCAGCTCGTTGTGGCGTGCATGGTCCGACTCGCGTACAAACCGGTGCACCGCTTTGTTGGCAACGTCCAGTGACTTGCGCAACTCCTCAATGACCCAGGCCAGTGGGCCCAGATCGTTCAGGGGTGCTTCCGTCGTCAGACTGTCGAGCTTGGAATCGGACATGGCGATGGGTGTGCCTCAGGGCAGTTTCACGTGATCTTGAAGCGCGAGACGGATTGCCGCAGCTCTTCGGCCATGGCGGAGAGCTCCCGCACCTGCTGAGCCGTTGAGCGCGTGCCCTCGCCGGTTTGCTCCGTCACCGCAAAAATATGCTGGATGTTGCCAGCCACCACGTTGGCGGAATCGGCCTCTCTGGAAGCGGCGGCAGAGATCTGCTCAATCAGCTCGGCCAGCCGGCGCGAGACGCGGTCGATCTCGGTCAGCGCACTGCCTGCGTTGTCCGACAGCTTGGCGCCTTCAACCACACCTTGCGTAGAACGCTCCATGGCGGCCACCGCATCCTGGGTGTCCGTCTGAATCGCCTTCACGAGGGCTGCAATCTGGCGCGTGGCGTCGGCCGAGCGTTCGGCCAGCCGCTGCACTTCTTCGGCCACCACCGAGAAGCCTCGACCGGCCTCACCGGCAGAGGCTGCCTGGATGGCGGCGTTCAGCGCCAGCACGTTGGTCTGTTCGGTAATGTCGGAAATCAGCTCCGTGATTTCACCGATCTCCTGTGACGATTCACCCAGCCGCTTGATGCGCTTGGAGGTTTCCTGAATCTGGTCGCGGATCGCGTTCATGCCACCAATCGCATCCTGCACCGCCTGCAGGCCAGACTCGGCGGCCTGCAGAGATGTGCGAGCCACATGGGCCGACTCTTGCGCCTGGCCCGAGACCTGGTTGATGCGCTGCGCCATGTCCAGCACCGACTGACCGGTTTCGCGGATCTCGCGCAGCTGTTCGGTGGAAGCGGCCAGCAGCTCGGTCGAGGTACTTTCCACCGCCGATGTGGTCTGCGCCACCCGCGTGGCTGTGGCCTGCACGTTGCCCACCAGCGAACGCAACTCTTCCACCGTGTAGTTCACCGAGTCCGCAATGGCGCCGGTGATGTCTTCGGTCACGGTGGCTTCTTGTGTGAGATCGCCTTCGGCCACGGTCTGCAGTTCGTTCATCAACCGCAAAATGGCCGCCTGGTTGGCGTCGTTGACCCGCTTGGCGTCTTTCTCCTGGGCCTCTGCGAGCAAACGTTGTTGCTCCGCCAATGACCCCCGCATCTTGCTTTCCTGCAACTGCACATACACCAGACCGCCAGCCGCCAG
Organism: Hydrogenophaga sp.; assembly: GCA_036746335.1. Taxonomy (GTDB): domain Bacteria; phylum Pseudomonadota; class Gammaproteobacteria; order Burkholderiales; family Burkholderiaceae_C; genus Hydrogenophaga. The sequence continues at coordinate 7,317 of DAIOEI010000077.1, forward strand.
AAAAGCCATTGCCAGCGTGCCCAGCAGCGCAGCAACCTGCACACCACTCAGGCCAGCGCGAGCGGACAGATCACCTTGCAGCCGCTGCAGTGACAACCGCAAGGGCTCGCTGTCGGCCACCACACTGACCTGCGCTTCGCGCGCAGACGCCAGGCCCTGAAGGTTGCCCAAAATTGCGGCCGCTTCGATTCGGGTCTGGTCGTACAACGCGAGCAAGGCCTCCAGGCGCTCGCGGATCTGCTCATCCCCGGTCGCCCTCAGGCGCAACTCGGCACTGCCATTGAGCAAGGCTTCGGCCACTTCCTTGAACGTGTTCAGATCTTTACCCAGCAGGAAAACGGCCTCCGGGCTCACACCTTCGAGCGTCAGGAACTCGTTGGCCGACTTGCCAATGCGCTGTGTCAGCATCACCAGCTGACCTGCTGCAGAAACATCTCCAGGCGGTGCATTGCGCTCCAGCTTGAGCGCTGCCACGGTTTCGGCGATCTCCAGCAAGTCAGAGGACTGGCGGTTGATCGTGCGCAAGGAGTCGCCGACTTTGGTCAGGGTTTCCTGTTGTTCCAGAATGATGTTGGCGTTGGACCTCGCAGCCTCGACACGGGGCGCCAACTCCTCGATCTGTGCAGCGAATTCCGGTCCGAGGGCTTCAATTCCGCTGGCGGTGTCGCCATCGCGAAAGCCCTTGAGCGTGTCGGTCAGAACGGTGGCACTGTCTTGCACTTCGGGGAAGGCCGACGGACTGCCGATCAGCGCCTGCGAGACGCTCTTGGCCAGTCGTTGCGACTGCATGAGCGCCTGACCGCTGGCTGCCACCTGACGGCCAGCCTGCGCGGTCTGTGTCAGCACATAGAGCAGCACCGCGGCCACAAGGGCCAGCGATACCAAGAGCAAAATGGCCAGCGTTCGCCGATGGCGCGCAGCCGTGTTGCTGCCCAGCAGAGGCACCGACACCCGGTCCGGCATCTCCATGGCATCTCCGTCGGCATCCTGTGCCAGGCGGCTGGCCGGGAATCCGCCCGCACCATCGGGCGAGAGTCGGGCAGCCGCCATTTCTGCGACTTGCTGCGGGGACAGGGGCTCGACGGCATCTCCCGCAGCCGTCGGCTTGTTGAAAATTCCCTGCAATCGATCAAGCATGGCCATGAAACACCTTCCAACTCTGTATCAATGTGTGCGCCACT
>DAIOEI010000078.1:0-8455 GCA_036746335.1 Hydrogenophaga sp.
CCCGGGCGCTCCCCCACCGCTTGTGCCATGCCCAGCACCCCGGCGGTGATGAGCAAGGCGTCGGCCAGCGCACAGAACAGCACCACGGCCCACACATGTTCGCGGCGCAGCCCCTGGCGCAGCACAAAGGCGTTTTGGGCACCGATGGCCACGATCAGGCCCAGGCCCAGGAAAAAGCCCTGGGAATAGGCCGGGACCCAGACCAATGCGCTCACAGGCCGCGCGAGTGGGGGCGGTGCGCGGGGGCGGCGGATGGGCGGCAGAGCGGATTCATCTCGGGTGGCATGGCGGGTTCATGGCGGCATCATGCCACCGCGTGGGGTACGAACTGGCCGTGCAAGCCCAGGGGCAGCCCGTAGGGCAGGCGCCACTGGGCCAGCGGCCCGTCGGCCAGCGCGGCGGCCGCGAACACCGACAGGGTCGTGGTCTGGCTGGGCCAGTGGTAGGCGGTGCCCAGCACCCAGCCGGCGCGCTCGTCGGCCCGCTCGGGGTGGGGCACCAGCAGGTGCTCCTCGGCCAGCCAGCCGCTGCCGTAGTCAAAGCCCTGGTGGCGCTTGCCGTCGAGCAAGAGCACGCGGTTGAAGCCCAGGATCGGCTCACCCTGCAGCGCGGCGCCGCGCTGGAGCAGCACGGTCAGGCGGCTGCGCAGGCCGGTGTGGCGCGGATCGTGGCGGGGGAACTCCACGCCGCTGAACCCGGTTTCGATGACCTGGGCGCGGCCCTGGGCGGGCTGCAGCACCAGTTGGGTCCAGCGGGTGGGGACGTTCTCGGTGGGCACAAAACCGGGCGAGACATCGAAGCTGCGCAGCGCGCCCAGCGGGTTGTCGTGGTGTGCGTAACCCAGGTGCAGCGTGCCCCGGTCTTCCCAGGCGTTGCCGATGTGGAACAGGCCGCCGTTGGGCAGCTCGACCCAGCGCACGCTGAAGTCGGCCTGGCTGACGACGCAGGCCAGCAGCGGGGCCTGGGCGTCCCAGCGCATGCTGGCCAGCAGGTTGGGGGCGTCGGGCCGGTCGAGGTCGGTGTGCAGCGGCTGCAGCAGAAAAATCAGGTGTCGCTCGGTGATGGCGAAGTCGTGCACCATGTCGGCCTGCGGGACTTCGAGCAGGTGCTGGCGCTGGAGCCGCCCATCGGCGCCAATGTGATAAATCAGCAGCCGCCCGCTGCCAGGCAGGTAACCGAAGTTCCAGATGCTGCCGTCGGCGGCCACACGCGGGTGGGCGGAGAAAGGCGCGCCAGCGGTCTCGGGTGACCAGGTCTTGAGACCGATGCGGTGCAGGTCGTCGGGGTCGATCTCTAGCGCCGAGCCCGCTTCCCACAGCGCGTACAGGCGGCGTCCACCGTTCATGGCCAGCAGGTTGATGTTGGCGGGGCTGATGTCGTCGGGGCGCTGCAGGGGCCGTGCGCTGGGCACCTGGGAGCCAAAGCCGTTGTAGAGGAACCGGCCCTGTGCCGCCTCCGCCCGGCTTTTGGCGGTGTCCAGCAGGCGGCCCCGGTGGCTGGCGTGGGCCCCATCGATCTGGAACAGCTGCACCATGCCGTCGCCGTCAAACCAGTGGCTCAGGCGGGTTGGCCCCCGGCCGAAGCGGGCGGGGCCGTTGCGGTAGAAGCGACCGCGCAGGGCCTGGGGCGCCTGACCTGTCATGGGCAGTGCAGGCGTTTCGATGGTCCCGGCAAAGTCGGGCGCGTCCCAGGGCGCGTAGCTGCTGTGCCAGGCGCCTGTGGTGGGAGCGGCCTGGGCGCTCATTGGCGGAAGCCCGGCCAGCGCACCCAGACCGAAGCCGGTGAGGCGGTGCAGGAACTGGCGGCGGGCCAGGCCCAGGGCTGGCCCTTGTTCCGGGGGATAAGGGGTCGCAGAGGGGGTCATGGTGGTCTCAGCGCAAGGTGATGTCGATGTGCAGATCGGTCGCTTCCACGGTGATGGCGGCGTCGTTGAACTGGGGCGGGCCAAAGCGCGGCTGGGCGCCGTTGGAAAAACCGACCGGCTCGGTGGGGATGCGCATGGCGTTGCTGTCGAGTTCGCCGTTGCCGTTGAGGTCGTGAAAGCCCGAGAGCGCGTACCGGCCGGGCGGCAGGTCGCGGAACACCAGGCGGACCTGCTGGTCGGCATTGCGGCCGCTGGCGCCGGTTTTGACGGCCTTGAGGCTGGTGCGCAGAAACAGTTTTTCTTCGTTGTACAGCGCGAGCAGCACTTCACCGGCGTCGCTCTGGACGCCGTGCAGCGTGACCTGCAGATCGGCGGCATGGGCGTTGAGGCTGGCGGCCAGCAGCACGGTAGCCAAGGCAAACGGGGTGTGGGTGGTCATGGGGGCGGTCCTTTCGGTCGGGTGGGTGGGTGGCCAGCTGTTTTGCTGCTGCGCACTGTGCCCAGCAACCGGCAAATGGCCCAGCGGTTTGCGATGAATTGCCCGCTGGCGGGTGTGAACTGCTCTGGCCTTGCGGTGAAACGCCGCTTGTGGTGTGGGCCCGTTGGCGCGGATTGCCCTGCCTACAATGGCAGCACGACGCAGGCGCTTTCCTGCCCGAAGGGAGTTCTTTCATGACGCCATTTCCCGGCGCGCTGCCGCGCCGTCACCTGCTGGTCTCTGCGCTCTTGCTGCCACTGGCTGGCTGCCAGACGCTGCAACCGGGTCCCCGGCCCATCGATATTTCGGAGCGCAAACTGATGCAGTTGATGGCGCAGCGTTTTCCGCTGCGTCAGCGGCACCTGGGTTTGGTGGACCTGACGCTGGACCAGCCCCGTCTGCGGCTGATGCCCCAGGAAGACCGCATTGGCACCGAGCTGAACTACCGGGTGGGCACGCTGGTACCCGGTTTGCCCGCAATGCAAGGGGTTATGGGTCTGAGCTACGGCTTGCGGTTTGAGGCCTCGGACCGCACGCTGCGGTTGACGCAAGTGCGCCTGGAAAAGTTGGGTGTGGAAGGTTTGTCGGCCGCGCAGGCCGATCAGGTGCGCCAGTTGGCCGGCTCGTTGCTGGCGGGTGAGTTGCTGCAGGAAATGGTGGTGCACCAGCTCAAGGCAGAAGATCTGGATGCGGTGGGGCGGCGGGGATACCGCCCGGGCACGCTGAAGGTGGTGCCGGGCGGCCTGCGGCTGGTGCTGGAGCCGATGGCGCGCTGAGCGCTGTGGGCGCGGGCCAGAGCACCAGCGGTTAGCATCGCTGTTACGACACAGGCCGCCCGATGGTCTGTTCTTTTTTGAATGCCTTTGCCCAAACGGGCGCTGCTTTGCATGAGGATTGCGATTCGCTATGGATCTGGTTTTGTTGCTCAAGGCCGCCATCATGGGCGTGGTGGAAGGCCTGACCGAGTTTTTGCCGATTTCTTCGACCGGGCACCTGATCCTGACGGCAGCGCTGCTGGACCTGACGGGCGAAAAAATCAAACTGTTCGAGGTGGTGATCCAGACGGGGGCCATTCTGGCCATCGTTTCGCTCTACGCGGGTCGGCTTCGCGACACGCTGCTGGGCTTGCCGCATGACCGTACCGCTCAGCGTTTCACCCTGAATGTGCTGGTCGGGTTTTTTCCGGCGGCGCTGGCGGGGTTTTTGTTCATCGATGTGATCAAGGGTGTTTTGTTCAACCCGGTGGTGGTGGCTCTGGGCTTCATCGTGGGTGGTCTGGTGATCCTCTGGGCCGAGCATCTGCAGAAACGGGGCAGCCGCACCCATGTGCGCGATGTGGACGAGGTGCGCTGGAGCGATGCGCTCAAGGTGGGCCTGGTGCAATGCACGGCCCTGGTGCCCGGCGTCAGCCGCTCGGGTGCCACCATCATTGGCGCCATGCTGCTGGGCTTTAACCGCAAGGCGGCAACCGAGTTCAGTTTTTTCCTGGCGATCCCGATGCTGTTTGGCGCTGCAGCCTACGATATTTACAAAAATCACGATCTGCTGAGCACGGCAGACATTCCGTTTTTTGCCGTGGGTCTGGTGGTGTCCTGGCTGTCGGCCTGGGTGTGTGTGAAGTGGCTGTTGCGTTTTGTGGGCAACCACACCTTCGTGCCGTTTGCCTGGTACCGCATTGCGTTTGGGGGGCTGATCCTGTTGACCGCCGGGCTGGGCTGGGTGGACTGGACACCTTGAACCCGCGCTCGCCGCCTTGCCGCAGGCGCATGTTCCGATGAACCCGTCTGTTGGTATGGGACCTCTGGTGTGGCGGCTCTCGACGCTGCTGGCGGGTGTGGGTCTGCTGGTGGTGGGCGTGGGCCTGCTGTTTTCGGTGCTGGGCCTGCGGGCTGGACTGGCGCAGTTTTCCAGCATCACGCTGGGGCTCGTGACCTCGGCGTATTTCGTGGGTTTTTTGGGGGCCCGTTTGTCTGCCCGTTGGTGATCCGGCGGGTAGGGCACATTCGCGCCTTTGCGGCCATGGCCTCGCTGGCCTCGACCATGCCGATCCTGCACGCGCTGTGGATCGACCCCTGGTTCTGGGGGCTGCTGCGCCTGATCACCGGCATCTGCATGGTGGGGCTGTATATCGTGGTGGAGAGCTGGCTCAACGCGCTGGCCCCCAACGAGCACCGCGGCAAGCTGTTTGCGGTCTACATGTCGGTCAACTTTGTGGGGCTGGCCCTGGGGCAATGGCTGATTCTGGTGGGCGACCGGCTGGGTTTTGTGCCGTTTGTGATGGTGTCGGTGATGTTCTCGTTTGCGCTGCTGCCGATCACCATGACGCCCGTGGACGAGCCCGAACCGGTAAAGGCGCCGCGTCTGAGCCTGCGCGATCTGTACGACGCTTCGCCCATGGGCATGGCCGCAGCCCTGGCCTCGGGATTGATCACGGGCGCGTTTTACGGCCTGGCCGCGGTGTTTGCGCACGATGTGGGTTTGTCGGACAGCGCGGTGGCCGCCTTCATGGCGGCGGCCATTCTGGGCGGTGCGCTGTTTCAGTGGCCGGTGGGCCACTACTCGGACTCTCACGACCGGCGGCTGGTGTTGTTGTGGGTGTGCCTGCTGGGCGCTGGCGTGGCAGGCTTGGGCTACCTGCTCTCGGGTTTTTCTGCCGCTGCGCTGGTGCCATTGGCGCTGCTGTTTGGCGGGCTGATTTTTGCCGTTTATGGCCTGGCGGTGGCCCACGTGAACGATGTGATCGACTCGACCCGTCTGGTCGAGTTTGCGGGGGGCTGCTGCTGATCCATGGTGCGGGCGCCGCGCTGGGACCCACGCTGGCCGGGCTGGTGATGGACCTGGCCGGGGCGCGCAGCCTGATGCTGTACTTTGCGGCGGTGCTGGTGGCCACAGGGCTTTACACGCTGTGGCGCTTGCGCGCGGCCCCTGCCGTGCCCAACGAAGAAAAAGCCAGCTTTGTGCTCATGGGCAGTGGTTCGCAGGCGGTGCTGCAGATGGACCCGCGCAGCCTGGCTGAAACCGGTGCGCCCGCCGAAACAGGCGCCCACCCGGCCGAGGAGGGCGCCTCTGTGGCGGACGACAACCCCCGGCGGCCCGATTGACGCGGGCCAGGCGTCAGCCCGAGGGGTAGGACTCCTGGGCCTCTTCCTTGGCCAGGCTGAAGCAGAAGGTGGCCCCTTGGCCCAGGGCGGCGGTGGCGTGAAGGGCCCCTCCGTGGCGCAACACGATGCGTTGCGCCGTGGCCAGGCCGATGCCCAGGCCGGTGAATTCGTGGGACTTGTGCAGGCGGTGAAACGGCTGAAAGAGTTTGTGGGACTGCGCCATGTCGAACCCGGCGCCGTTGTCGCTGACGCAGTAGCGGGTGCCGCTTTCAGCGTCGTGGGCAAAAAACCGGATCTCCGGATGCGGCGTGGCGGTGGTGTATTTCCAGGCGTTGTGCAGCAGGTTCTGCAGCAGGGCCTCCATCAGCGCGGGGTCGGCCAGCACCTTTAGATCGGCTTGCACCGTCCATTGCACTTGCCGACCGGGGGTTTCCTGTTGCAGTTCTTCGAGCAGACGTGTCGCCAGCGCACTGAGGTCCACCGGTTCGCGCTGCACTTCGCCGCGACCGATTTGGGCCAGTTGCAGCAAGCCGTCGATGAGCTGGCCCATCTTGGTGCTGGCGCTCATGATGCGCTGCAGGTGTTGGTGGCTGGCTGGCTGCAGATGCGCTTCGTCCTCGAGCAGGGCCATGGCAAAGCCGTTGATGATGCGCAGGGGGGAACGCAGGTCGTGGGCCACGGCGTACGAGTAGCTTTCCAGTTCGTCGTAAGCGGCCTTGAGGTCGCGGGTGCGCTCCAGGATGCGCTGCTCCAGTGACACGTTCAGCCGCCTGACCTCAAGCTCGGCACGGCGGCGGTCGGTGACGTCCTGGGTCACGCCGTAGGCGCGCACCGCACGCCCGGCGGCATCGCGTTCGAATTCGGCACGCACGCTGAACCAGCGGTCCGAGCCGTCCACCAGCGCACGGTAGGTGGCCCTGTAACCGCGCACGCCTTTGATGGCGTCTTTCCATTCCCGGGCGATCCGTTCTTGGTCTTTGGGGTGGGTGATGGCCTTGAGCTCGCTGCCTTTGAACTGGTCTCCCTGGAGGCCGATGCGATCAAAACCGCCGCTGAGTGACCGAAAAACGTCGTGTTCGATGTCTGCTTCCCAGCTGATGAACCCGGCGACCACCTGTGCCTGGCGCATCAGCCGCTCACTGGTGCGCAGGGCTTGCTCGGAGGCCTTGATGTTGGAGATGTCCTGCACAACGGCGACGAAGTAGTCGGGCTGGTCGTTTTCACGGCGCAGCAGCGCCACGGTGAGGTGGGCCCAGACCGTGTGGCCATCTTTGTGGAGGTAGCGCTTCTCCAGCGAATACCGCTGTCGCTTGCCCTCCAGGAGCTGACGCACATGCAGTTCATCGGGTTCGACATCTTCCGGGTGGGTGATGTCCTGAAAACGCATCGACAGCAGTTCCTCGGAGCTGTAGCCCACCATTTGGCAGAAAGCCCGGTTGATTTGCAGCAAGCGCCCCTGGCTGTCCACATGAGACATGCCGGCGGGGGCGTACTCGAAAGTGTCGAAATAGCGCTGCTGGCTCAGTCTGGCCCGCGATGTGGCATCGTGCAGGCGCTGGTTCTGGTTCTGCATCAGCCAGATGACACCAACCACCACCGTGTGTGTCACCAGGTGCCAGAGGTTCAGCCAGAAGGCCTCTGCGGGGTTGTCGTAAGTCAGCTGTAGGTACGGCTTGAACATCAGGAAGTTCACCAGCAGCGTGCCCAGCAGAGTGCTGAGCATGCCGGCGATGAAACCCCCGTACAGCGCGGACAACACCACCGCCATCGACGCCGAGATGAAGCGGTCTCCCGACTCCGAGGGCGCAAGTACCATCCGCGCCCAGATTGCCACGACGGTGAAGGTGGCCGCCACCAGCAGACGCAGCCACAGGCCGTGGCGTTCCGGGCGCCAAGCCAGAAGTGCGTCCCATCGCTGCGCGAGCAGGCTGGGTGAGTGGGCACGAAAAGGGTTCATGAAATCCAGAGAAGAATGCCGGGTGTGGCACACCACTTGGCACTCTCAAGGTGCTTTATCGGCAACCGATCGCAGCAATTGATGGGGAAATCCCCTCTGCTTTGGGGATGTGCGACCGACATGGCCCTGGTCAACTGGCCAGGCTGCGCAACGCGAACTCGATCGAGGCCGCCGTTTCCTGGGGTTTTTCCATCGGGAAAAGGTGGGTGCCCTGCACCATCGTCAGACGCTCGGGGTGCTGTCGCCCGACCAGTTTGCGGGTCATGGCCATGCCCACCTGTTGCATCTCTTGCGATTCGGTGCCGCCGATGAAAGCAACGGGGCAGGGCAGCGGGTGGCGGCGCAGCAGGCGGTCCAGGTTGTGGGGCAAGGTGTTGTAGATGGCGGTTTCGATGTCTCGGTCGAAGGCGAGCACGCGCTGGTTGCCCTGGGGTGTGGGTTGGTCCACCGTGCCATGCCCAATGTAGTCGCGCAGCACCTGCGGTTCCCAGCGGGCAAAGGCGCGCTTGTGACTGAAATGTGCCCATGCGGCGGCGGCATCGGGCCAGCTCTGGCGCCGCTTGCGGCTGACTTTGCCCGGCGAGATGGCCCCCACGAGCTGGGTGCGCTTGGCCACCTCCAGCGCGCGGGCCCGCCAGCCGCCCAGCACCGGCGAGTCCAGCAGCAGCACACCCTTTACACCGTGTCCGCCGAGCTGGGGGTGGCGCGCGGCGCACATGAGGCTGAGAAACCCCCCCAGCGAATGGCCCACCAGCCAGGCTCCCTGGCCATGGCGCTCAATCTCGGGTGCGGCAAAGTCCGCCAGTTGCTGCACCAGGTGCGGCCAGTTGCTGGTGACCGGGTAAGCGGGATCGTGGCCGAACTTCTCCAGCGCGCGGACCGAATACCCGCGCGCGCGCAGCGACTTGAACAGCACGCCGTAGGTGCTGGCCGGAAAGCTGTTGGCGTGCGAGAAGATGATCAGGGACATGCGCCCACCCCCGCGCCGCGCCGTGGGTGCGTCACCCCCTCAAGGGGGCGATGCAAGTGGCCCGGCAAAGCCGGTTCCACCGCAT
>DAIOEI010000079.1:0-8449 GCA_036746335.1 Hydrogenophaga sp.
GCTTCAGTTGGGCCCAGCCTGCAGCCACCACCCGCATCATCGTGCCCTTTGGCGCGGGTGGCCCGATTGACGTGACCGCCCGCGCCCTGGCCGAAGCGGTCAAGGATTCGCTGGGCACGGTGATGATTGACAACCGCCCCGGCGCTGGCGGCAACATCGGCGTCAGCGCGGCAGCCAGAGCGGCACCGGATGGCCTGACCGTGGGTATCGCGACCACCGCCTCCCACGGCATCAACCCTTGGCTGTTCACCAAACTGCCTTACGACCCTGCAAAAGACTTTGCCCCCGTTACGCAGATGTTGCGGGTGCCCAATGTGCTGGTGATGAACGCGGCCACAGCGGAGCGCCTGAACATCCGCAGCGTCGCCGACCTGATCCGCCATGCCAAGGCCAACCCGGGCCAGCTCAACTATGGCTCGGGCGGCAATGGAAGCGCCGGGCATCTGGCTGGCGAGTTGTTCAAACGGCAAGCAGGTGTCTTCGCTGTCCACATTCCCTACAACGGCGGAGCACCGGCCCAAGCGGCGTTGCTGGGCGGCCAGGTGGACTTCAACATCGACAACCTGGCCACGGCCGCCGCCAACATCCGCGCGGGCAGACTCAAGGCGCTGGCAGTGACCACGCTCCAGCGCTCGGGGGTGATGCCCGAGGTCCCACCACTGGCCGATACCTTGCCAGGCTTTGAGGTGGACACCTGGTGGGGCCTGGTGGTCCCAGCCGCGACACCAGCCGTAACGGTGCGCAAGCTGAACGCCGCCTTCACCCAAGCGCTTCAGAGTTCAACGGTGAAAAGCCGATTTGCATTGCTGATGGCCGAACCTGCTCCCAGCTCACCTGAAGAGTTCGGGCGCTTCATGGACAGTGAGCGCCGCAAATATGAACAGATGGTGAAACTGAGCGGCGCTCGGGTCGATTGATCGACGGATTGCTGGCCTGCGCCCAAGTCTGGGCTCCAAAACTGCAGGCCTCAAAGGCCCGCCTCTGCCAACAGTTTTTGTACGTCACCGGCCAGCGCTTGTGCGCCTGTGCCGTAACGCTGATACAGGCGGACACGCCCTTTTGTATCAAAAACATAACTGCCCGCTGAATGGTCGATGGTGTAGTTCGTCGGTGTGCTGCCAGCCACTTTTTTGTAATAAATCTTGAAATGTTTGGCCAGCTCGGGTAACTGCGACTGTGAAGGCAGCAAGGCCAGAAAGCTGCCGTCAAAGCTCTCCATGTACGCCTTCATGATTTCGGGCGTGTCCCGCTCCGGGTCGAGGCTGACAAAAATCCCTTGCAACTTGTCACCCCTGCTCCCCAGCAGCTGACGCACCTGTGCCAGCTCCCCCATGGAGGTCGGGCACACGTCGGGGCACTGGGTGAAACCAAAAAACACCACTACCACTTTGCCACCAAAGTCGGTAAGTGAACGCAGCTGGCCATGCTGATCGGGCAGGCTGAGCGTTTTGGCATAGTCAGCGCCGGTGATATCGATGCCGGAAAAGCCCGAGGCCGTGGCATCGGCAGGCCGATCCGAACATCCGCCCAGCACCGCCGTACACGCACCCAGCAAAAACAAGCGTCGCCAGCGAAGAAGTTGGGATTGAGCAAACATCACAAATAATGGTCCAGCAACAAGGCAGCAAACAGCAACGACAGGTGAATCAGCGAGAAGCGAAAGGTCCTTCTTGCCAGTCCATCCGAATAGTTGCGCCAGAGCGCAAACGCATAGCCACAGAAACCGATAGACAGGGCCACTGCAACCGTCAAATACAGCCAGCCGCTCATGCGCATCATGAAGGGCATGAGGCAGGCCGCAAACAGAACAAAGGTGTAGAGCAGGATCTGCAAACGGGTGAACTCCGAGCCATGCGTGACCGGTAGCATGGGCAGGCCAGATTTGCGGTAATCCTCTACCCGATACAGCGCTAACGCCCAGAAGTGTGGAGGCGTCCACAAAAAGATGATCAGGAACAGAATCAGCGCCTCAGGTGAAACGGTACCGGTCATGGCGGCCCATCCCAGCACAGGGGGCATGGCACCCGAAGCCCCCCCGATCACGATGTTCTGCGGCGTCAGCGGCTTGAGAATCACGGTGTAAATCACCGCATAGCCGACAAAGGTCGCAAAGGTCAGCCACATCGTCAGCGGGTTGACCCAGATGTACAGGATGGCCGAGCCGGCCGCACACAGCACGAACGAGAAGCCCAGGCTTTGCCAGTTGGAAAGCTCACCCTTGGCCGTGGGCCGCCAGGCCGTTCGGCGCATCTTGGCGTCGATGTGCTGCTCAACCAGGCAGTTGAAGGCTGCGGCGGCACCCGCAACCAGCCAGATGCCCAGGCAGGCCAAGGCCACCAATTGCAACTGTGCCCAGCTGGGCACACCCGGAACGGCCAGCACCATGCCGATCAGCGCGCAAAACACGATGAGTTGCACCACACGTGGCTTGGTCAGCGCATAGAACTGGCGCCAAACCGAAGCCCAGGGTCGTGCTGCTGAAGTGGACGGCGCGGTGCTCATGGGGTACTTCGGGAGAGAGATAAATGGGAAGCACCCTGCGCGTGCGCAGCGCGCTGCGTTCGCACCAGCATTCCGGTCAGAACGATCACGAGTGCAGCAGCACCACCGGTGTGTGAAACAGCGGCCAGCAAAGGCCAGTCGAACACCACATTGGCCATGCCTGTCAGAAGCTGCCAAGCAGCGAATCCGAGCGTCCAAAGCACCGCTGGCCGCTGGCTTTTGTGGGACCACAGCACCCAGGCCAACCAGAACATGGCCAGAAAGACAAGGTAAGCGCTAAGACGGTGTACGTAATGAATGCCCGTCAGTGCCGCAAAGGGGATGGATTCACCGCTGCGACCCTCTCCAAGCTCACGCCAGAGGGTGAAGCCCTCGCGCAAATCCATGTGGGGCCACCAACTGCCCTGGCAGGTGGGGAAATCGCTGCAGGCCAGTACCGCGTAATTGGTGCTTACCCAGCCGCCAAGCGCGATCTGAACCCAAAGCAGTAAAAACACCAGCCAGATGGCCGAGCGCACCCCTGCGGGTAAGGGCTGCTTACCCGATGATGCGGGCTCGGCCAAAGTGTAGGCCACCGACTGCGCCCGTAACAGCGCCAGCAAGGCCATCCCGCCCAGAAGATGCAGCGTCACCATCGCTGGGAAAAGCTTCATGGTCACCGTCAATGCACCAAACGCGCCTTGCAGACAGACCCAGAACAGGGTGAGCATCGGCCACCAGAACGAAACCTTCAGCTGCCGCCGCTCCACCCAGCTCACACTGGCCATCACAATGATGAGCACACCCACCGCGGTGGCGAGATAGCGGTGGATCATTTCGATCCAGGCCTTGGAGAAGGTGACCGGACCAGTTGGCATGGCTTCCTGGGCAGCCGCGATCGACTCGTGAGCACCCACGGGACTCACACTGCCATAACAGCCAGGCCAGTCAGGGCAGCCCAGACCCGAATCGGTCAGGCGCGTGAAGGCACCAAACAGCACCAGATCAAAAGTCAGGAACAGGGTCAGCAGGGTCAGCTTGTGCAGGCGCAAGGCCGGCGAAGAACGCCGGTGACGCAGCCAGATCCAGGCCAACGGCCCCATGGCCAATACAACACCCAGGAGCATCATCCGCGCCAGCGGCGTGAGGTCCACCAAAGCTTGAGTTTCCACTTCAGCGCCCCGCTTTGTCCCAAAAAGCCGACGCCCGCAGCAACCGGCCCAAATCCGATTTCACCCGCATGGGATCGGGATCGGCCGGAAAACGCATCATCCAGTTGCCCAGCGGATCCACCAGGTACAAATGATCTTCCAGCGCTTGGCCGGCAGCGGGCTGCAGCCATTGCGACAGCAGTTCCCGGTCCACATGCCAGACCTGTGCACTGCCCGTCGCCTGCTTCAGAGAGTCGCTTAATGTCACCTCCCCTGTGCGCAACCAGACCCAGTCGAGCCTGTCTTTTTCTTTTCCGAGTGTCTCGCGGAGCTGGCGCTGGAGATACAGGTGTTTTTCGCAGGCGGCATCGCAAGCGCTGTCTGCCACGCTGATCAGCAACCACTGGTCCCTCAAAGCAGTCAGCGGCTCGGTACGGCCCGAGACATCGATCGCTGTCCAAGCGGGCAATGCGCGCTGCGGGTCGATCAGCTCACCGTAGTTGCGGCGCCCCTCCGGACGCACCACGTAATAGGTGAAGTAAGAAGCGATCACAGGTGCGGCACTCACCAGCAGCAATGCGAACAGTTTCCAGCGGCCCGCACGGGTATTGGCTGCCCACTGAGCGCTGGCTTGGCCTGCATCGGGCAGGCTGTGTACCGTCATGGTCAGCGGTTCATCGGTCTTCGAGGCCATGTTGACGTTGCTTTCGGCGAGGGGAAATCCATTGAAACCAGGCGTACAAAATGCCTGCGAGGGCGCACAACCCAAACCATTGCGCGGCGTAGCCGTGATGCTTGTGAACCCCCGCAGCCACGACGTGCCAGTTCTTGAGCAGTGCCACATCGGCCCCACCGGTCTGTAACACCGACGAACCAGGCAGCAGGCTTTGCCCTGTTTCCAAGGCCAAGGTGACGATGTCGATATTCTGCCGGATCGGGCCGGGAAGCTCTTTGCCCAATGACCAAAGCCTGGCTGGGGGCGGTGCCAATCGCCCTTGCACCTGAACAGGCCCTTTTGGTGTTTCGACTTCCGGTACCCTGGTGCGTTCCATGAAGTCTCGCGCTACCCAACCGCGCTGCACCAGAATGGATCGGTCACTGCCACGCAGCTTCAAAGGCGTCAAAACAAAGAAGCCGTTTCGACTGTCCATCTGTCGGTTGTCTAGGAACAGCGTCAAACCGGGTTCCCATTCTCCTTCCAGCTGAACACGTCGGTGCCAGAGCGCGTCTGGCGCAGCCGCTGCCAACAAATCCTCGGTCGTAACCGAAGGGCCGGCCTTGCGCTCGTCGATCGCTTGCTGCAACTCCTGCTTCTGGCGCGCCCGGTCGAGTTGCCAGATACCCAGTGACGCTGTGATGCCCATCGTCAACAAGGTGACCAGACCCACCACCCACAAACGCCAGTTTGTGGGCTTCACAAGGCGCTGCCTCTTGGTCTGCGGTATGGGTTGATAATTGTGTTCATGACTTATCTGGTAGTTGCAGCATTCGTCGCCATTATCGGCAGCCTAGTAGCTGCATTGGTGTTCATGATGAAGGGAGGCGCGCCCTCGGACCAGGCGTCCAATTTGGGCGAGGCACGCCCTCGGCAGAACCACATGGCGCGAGCACTCGCTTTCCGGGTCGGGTTCTCGATTCTGCTGTTTGTTGTGGTTTTGATCAGCTACTGGATGGGTTGGATTCAGCCGACAGGGCTGCCCTTGGGAAGGTGAGGCACTCCAAGTCGAACCCTCCTACGGATTTTGAACCTCCAACAAAAAAGCGCCTGTTTGGCGCTTTTTTGTTTTGGCAGCCTGCAAGCTGCCCCACAGTGGCACAAACTCACATCCAGTAAACGAGGATGTAGAGACCCAGCCACACCACGTCCACGAAGTGCCAATACCAAGCAGCACCTTCAAAGCCAAAATGGCGCTCGGCGGTGAAATGGCCCTTTTGCAGCCGAAGCGTAATGAAGAGGAGCATCAGCATGCCCACCAGCACATGGAAGCCGTGGAAACCGGTCAACATGTAAAAAGTCGAGCCGAAAATGCCTGACGACATCTTCAGGTTCAGTTCACTGTAGGCGTAAAAATATTCGTAACCCTGGACACCCAGAAACACGATCCCCAAAATCACTGTCAGCCACATGAAGGCAATGGTTTTACCCCTATTGCCAGCTTGCAGTGCGTGGTGGGCAATGGTGAGCGTCACGCCCGATGTGAGCAATAAAGCGGTGTTGATAGTCGGGAGCCAGAAGGGGCCCATCGTCTTGAACGGCTCGACGATCCCGGCTGGCGAGGCTGTGGCCCCCGCCTGGCTGCTGGGCCAAACCGCGCTGAAGTCGGGCCAAAGCAATGCGTTTTCAATGCCACCAAGAGCTGGCACGGAATGAACACGTGCCCACCACAAAGCGGTGAAGAACGCACCAAAGAACATCACCTCCGAAAAGATGAACCAACTCATGCTCCAGCGGTACGAGAGATCGATCTTGTAACCGTACAAACCGCTTTCACTCTCATGGACCGCATCCCGGAACCACTGGTAAGTCACGATCAACCAGAAAGCCATGCCAAATGCGAGCGAGTACATCCCCCATTCGACACCATTGATCCACTGACCCGCCCCCAGAACCACGAAGAACAGACCAATAGAGGCCATCACCGGGTGCCTTGATAGGCCGGGGACGAAGTAATAGGGGGTTGTGCCGTGGGATGCTGCTGACATGCTCACTCCTAATTGCCTTGCGCTTGTTGGATATTCAAAAACGAAAATCTGCTGGTTCAGGTGCAGGCCTCAAGCCACTACCCAATTGACCAGCAATATGAGAGAAAACACAAAAACCAATGCCATGACCACACCCACCACCATGATATGAATGGGATTGAGTCGCGCAATGTCTTTTTGATAATCGGCCTGGCGACGAACGCCCAGGAAACCCCAGAGCACGGCCTTAACCGTTTCCAGAATCGAACCCTCCCGGCTTGGGGTGGGTACTGGGCTCACACAGCACCTCCGGCCAGTTTCGCCGGGGGTTTGGGTGTCACGGCGACCTCTTGCGGTGCTGCCGGGACCCTTCCTCCGACCTCAAAGAAGGTGTAGGACAGCGTGATGGTAGTGACGTCTTTGGGCAGCCGAGGATCGATCACAAAAGCCACCGGCCACTCCTTGGCTTCTCCTGGCTCAAGCGTGTACTGGGTAAAACAGAAGCACTCCAGCTTGTTGAAGTGGGATGCGGACTGTTTGGGTGCGTAGCTGGGAATGGCCTGGGCCGCCATGACACGGTCCTGGATGTTCTGGAACTCATACAAAACCGTGTTGAGCTCACCTGGGTGAACCTGCATGGATCGCACCTCTGGCTTGAAATGCCAGGGCCCGCGGACGTTCACATCGAATTCGACCGTGATCGTGCGAGATGTATCCACTTGAGAGTTGGCGGGAAGTTTGGCCCTTTGCCCCGGCACTTCCAGCTCGGACAGCGCCAGGATGTTGATGCCAGTGACTTCGCAGATGGCACGGTAAATAGGCACCAGCGCATAGCCAAAGGCAAACATGCCAATGGCTATCACGCCGAGCTTGCCGACCATCCGGAAATTTTCCCGTCGAAGTCCCATGATATTTCTGTCCTGTGCTCTGGGGGCTTTGCTATGCAGCTTCAGCCACCCAAAAAAACCATCTTGCCCATGAAGCCCATGAAGAATGCACAGGCTACCGAGGCCAAAATGAGGCCAAGGCGAAGGTTGCTTTTCTTTTGCTCGGGGGTCTTCATCAGCGTCAGGTTCTCAAAAAAGTCAGATCAACCCAGCACTTTGGTCGCAGTGGCATCGAGTTTGGGCGGTGTCTCGAAGGTATGGTGAGGCGCTGGCGATGGCACTTCCCACTCCAGCCCTTCAGCACCTTCCCAAGGTTTTTGAGGCGCTTTTTCACCCTTGCCCATCATGGCGGGGATGATCACTGCGACAAAGAAATACACCTGGGCAATACCGAAGGCAAACGAACCCACCGAAGCGATTGCATTGAAGTCCGCAAACTGCATCGGATAGTCGGCGTAACGGCGCGGCATACCGGCCAAGCCCAGGAAGTGCATCGGGAAGAAGGTGATGTTGAACGAGATCATGGACCACCAGAAATGGATCTTGCCGCGCGTCTCGCTGTACATCACGCCGGTCCATTTGGGCAACCAGTAATAGATACCGGCGAACATGGCGAACAGCGAACCAGCCACCAGAACGTAGTGGAAGTGCGCCACCACGTAATAGGTGTCATGCATCTGGATGTCGATCGGTGCCACCGACAGGATCAGACCAGTGAAACCGCCTATGGTGAACACAAAAATGAAGCCGACAGCCCACAGCATGGGGGTTTCAAAGGTCATGGAGCCCTTCCACATGGTGGCGATCCAGTTGAAGATCTTCACGCCCGTGGGGACCGCGATCAGCATCGTGCTGTACATGAAGAACAACTGCCCGGTGACCGGCATACCCGTGGTGAACATGTGGTGAGCCCACACGACGAAAGACAGGATGGCAATCGAGCCAGTGGCATAAACCATGGAGGCGTAACCAAACAGCTTCTTGCGTGCGAAGGCGGGCACGACCTGACTCACGATACCGAAAGCCGGCAAGATCATGATGTAGACCTCGGGGTGACCGAAGAACCAGAAGATGTGCTGGTACATCACCGGATCACCGCCACCGGCGGGATTGAAGAAACTGGTGCCAAAGTGGCGGTCGGTCAGCGTCATGGTGATGGCACCGGCCAGAACGGGCATCACGGCGATCAGCAGGTAGGCGGTGATCAGCCAGGTCCAGCAGAACATGGGCATCTTCATCAACGTCATG
>DAIOEI010000080.1:0-8407 GCA_036746335.1 Hydrogenophaga sp.
TGTCGCCTTCCCAGTTCAGCGGTGCAATCACGCCTTCGTTGAGCTTGGCGCACTCTTCCAGCACCGCCTGAGCGGTGTCCAGACCAGCGTCTTCAAAACCAGGCAAAGCAGCCACCTGGTCGATGCGCGCCAGATGCTCGATGTTGAACAACATGTCTTTGAGGGGAGCGGTGTAGCTCATCTTGTCTCCTGAATCAATGAAATTCCTCAGATGCTCGGCGCGCCTTGCGGGCCGCAGCATCGCTGGAGTCGATGCTTCTTCGGACTGTCCAAGCCTGCGCAGGCAGGCTTGGAGCCGCAGTCCTCAATCCCCTCAAGGGGGCGCAGCCAAGGGCCCGGCGAAGCCGGCTCCTCGGCTGCTGCTGAAGGGGTATCGGATCCAGCGCTGTCTTGCTTTGGGGTTTTAGAGTGCCTTGACCAGCTCTGGCACAGCGGTGAACAGATCGGCTTCCAGGCCATAGTCGGCCACGCTGAAGATCGGCGCCTCGGGGTCCTTGTTGATGGCCACGATCACCTTGGAATCCTTCATGCCAGCCAAGTGCTGGATGGCACCTGATATGCCAGCGGCAATGTAGAGCTGCGGCGCCACGATCTTGCCGGTTTGGCCCACTTGCAGGTCGTTCGGGGCGTAGCCCGCGTCCACTGCAGCACGGCTGGCGCCGATGGCCGCGCCCAGCTTGTCCGCCAGCGGGGTGATGACTTCGTCGAACTTTTCGCTGCTGCCCAGTGCACGCCCGCCACTGACGATGATCTTGGCCGCAGTGAGTTCGGGGCGGTCGCTTTTGGCGATTTCGCTGCCCAGGTAAGCGCTCCTGCCGTTGCCCGTCGTGGCAGCCACGGTTTCCACCGCAGCGCTGCCGCCCTGGCCCGCGGCGTCGAAGCCGGTGGCGCGCACGGTGATGACCTTGGTCGCGTCGCTGCTTTGCACCGTGGCGATCGCGTTGCCTGCATAGATCGGGCGCTCAAAGGTGTCGGCGCTGATGACCTTGCTGATTTCGCTGACCTGCGCGACGTCCAGTTGGGCGGCCACGCGCGGGGCCACATTCTTGCCCGCAGCGGTAGCGGGAAACAGGATGTGGCTGTAGTTGGAGGCAACGGCCAGCACCTGAGCAGCGAGGTTTTCGGCCAGGCCATGGGCAAAGCCTTCCGCGTCGGCATGGATCACCTTGCTGACACCGGCAATCTGCGCTGCGGCAGCGGCGGCAGCGGCGGCATTGTGGCCAGCAACCAGCACATGAACGTCACCGCCGCATGCAGCGGCTGCGGTAACGGTGTTGAATGTCGCGCCCTTGAGGGATGCGTTGTCGTGTTCGGCAATAACAAGTGCGGTCATGATCAGATCACCTTGGCTTCATTCTTGAGTTTTTCGACGAGTGCGGCCACATCGGCCACCTTGATGCCGGCACCGCGCTTGGGCGGCTCGCTGACCTTCAGGGTCTTCAGGCGCGGCGTCACATCCACACCCAGGTCTTCGGGCTTGAGGGTCTCCAGCGGTTTTTTCTTGGCCTTCATGATGTTGGGCAGCGTCACATAACGCGGCTCGTTCAGGCGCAAATCCGTGGTGACAACCGCAGGAAGCGTGAGCTCCAGAGTCTCCAGGCCGCCGTCCACCTCTCGGGTGACCTTGGCCTTGCCGCCTTCGACCTCGACTTTCGATGCGAACGTGGCCTGGGGCAAATCGGCGAGGGCCGCAAGCATCTGGCCCGTCTGATTGGCGTCGTCGTCAATCGCCTGCTTGCCCAGTATGACCAGACCGGGCTGCTCCTTGTCCACCAATGCCTTGAGCAGCTTGGCCACAGCCAGAGGCTGCAATTCCACATCGGTCTCCACCAGAATGGCCCGATCAGCACCAATGGCCATGGCGGTGCGCAACGTCTCCTGGCACTGCAACACGCCGCAAGACACGGCAATGACTTCGGAAACCACACCTTTTTCTTTCAGCCGCACCGCCTCTTCCACCGCGATCTCGTCAAACGGATTCATGCTCATCTTGACGTTGGCGATATCCACGCCCGTGCCGTCGCTCTTAACGCGCACCTTGACGTTGTAGTCCACCACACGCTTGACGGGGACGATGACTTTCATGTTCGATGGCTCCTATTGTTGAAAAAAGATGGGAACTTCAAGGCACGTTTAATTGACGTGCACGTCAATTCGAGATTGTATGACGGCACGCCCCTATGAAGGGTCAAAGCGGACCTTAGGGTCAACCCGGGCAGCTGGCACACATCAAAAACGAACGACCGTTCTTTTTTTGATTATACGTGGATTCGGATCACGCGCGCCACCCTGGGCTTTTTCCACAGCGCTCCGGACTCTTTGATTGACCAACCAATCGGTCGGTTAATTCGGGTAAGTCTGTAGGGTCGAAACGCGGTGAATCCCCTATAGTGGGATTGGGTCTTTTGCTTATGTTTCGAAACCAAATCCTCTCAGGAGACACTCCATGAAGCTTCGCCTTGCCGCTGCTCTGACGGCATCCCTTTTTGCAGGCGTGACTGCCCAGGCGCAAACCGTATTCACCACATCCAGCTGGGTGCCACCGACCCACACGCTGTCCACATCCCAGGCTGCCTGGTGTACCTTGCTGGAAAAAGAAAGCAGCGGCCGCATGAAATGCAACGCTCTGCCCAAGGCCGTCACAGCAGCGCCGGGCACGTTCGATGCAGTGCGCGATGGCCTGGTGGACATTTCGTTCACCGTAGACGGTTACACGCCCGGGCGCTTCATCAACACACAGGTCGCTGAGTTCCCATTCCTGGGCGACAGCGCCGTACCCACCTCGGTGGCCTACCAGCGCATCTACGACAAGCACTTTGCGCCTCTGGGAGAACACCGTGGCGTCAAGGTATTGGGCGTACTCACCCATGGCCCTGGCATCATTTTCAACAGCAAGAAGCCGGTCACGAGTGCGGCCGACGCTGCCTCACTGAAGTTCCGCATTGGCGGTGGCAACATCAACGAGTTGTCCAAGGCCATGGGCTGGAACACCACGCTCAAACCCGCACCCGAATCCTTCGAGCTGCTCTCAACCGGCGTGATGGATGGCACTTTCTTCCCTGACGAATCGGTGGCCTCCTTCCGGCTGAGCATGATCAAAAACGCCACCACTTTCCCCGGCGGCCTGTACAACACCAGCTTCGTTTTCATGATGAATCCGGCCAAGTACAACTCGCTATCGGCCCAAGACAAGGCCGTGATCGACAAGATCTCTGGTGAGACCGCCGCGCGCATCTTTGGTGAAGGCTGGGACCGGGTCGATGCGGCCTCGCGCGATGGCGCTCAGAAAACCCAGGGAGTCCAGCGCATCCAGGCCTCTGAAGCGTTTGTCAACGAGGTACGCGCCAAGCAGGCCGGTCTGGAAGACAAGTGGGTAGCAGCCGCCGAAGCCAAGGGACTGAAGAACGCCAAAGGCGTGCTGGCCGAGTTCCGCGCCGAAATCGCCAAAGTGAAATAAGGTACTGCGCAGCCAACCGGCTTTTGCCATCCAGCCGGCGGCCACCGTGCCCATGCGGTCCGCCGGCTTTTTCACACTTCACGTTTTCGCACATGCTAAAAAAACTGGACGCCTTGCTGCGATGGACCACGGGCCTGCTGGCGGCGCTGGCCTTGTTTGCCATCATGTGGCTGACATTGATCGATGTGACCGGTCGAAAATTTCTGAGCAGCTCCGTGCCTGGCAGCCTGGAGATGACCGAGATCTTGATGGTGATCGTGATTTTTGGCGCCCTGCCCTTGGTGTCCTGGCGCAGCGAGCATGTGGTGTTCGACACACTGGACGCCGTCATTCCGCAAGCTTTCAAGCGGTTTCAGGCCCGTGTGGTTCACCTGGTCTGTGCGCTGACCTTTGGCTTGATGGCTCGGCTGCTGTTGATGCGCGCAGAGCGTTTTGCGGAATACGGCGACATCACCGTGTATCTTCAACTGCCACTGGCGCCAGTGGCCTGGACCATGGCCGGCCTGCTGTTTCTCACGGCACTGATCCACGGCCTGTTCGTTTTTGCTCCTCCAATGCTTGAACATCCGGCAGACGCTGAGGGAGCCCGCGCATGATCGAAGCTTCCCTCGGGTTCCTGGGCGTTTTCCTGCTGGCGTTTCTGCGGGTACCGCTGGCGGTTGCCATGTCGATTGCCGGCATCGTGGGTCTGGGCCTCATGCGCGGCTGGCCAGCGGCCTATGCCAGCACCAGCCAAGTGATCTTTGAGACCGGCTTTCATTACGTGTTGTCGGTCATTCCGCTGTTTGTTTTGATGGGCAACTTCGTCGCCAAGGCGGGCATGGCGCGGGAGTTGTTCAACGCCGCCAACGCCTTTGTGGGCCACCGCCGCGGCGGTCTGGCCATGGCCAGCATCATCGCCTCGGGTGGTTTTGGTTCCATTTGCGGCTCATCGATTGCCACAGCGGCCACCATGTCGCGCGTGGCATACCCCGAGATGAAAGCCCACGGCTACAAAGACACCCTGGCCACCGGTGCCATCGCCTCGGGCGGCACGCTGGGCATCCTGATTCCGCCGTCCACCATTTTGGTGATTTACGGGATCATCACCGAGACCGACATCGGCAAGCTGTTCGTGGCCGGCATTCTTCCGGGTATCGTGGCCATCACCTGCCTGTGTCTTGCGGTCGTGTTCGTCACATGGCGCGATCCTGCCGCCGGGCCACCCGCGCAGCGGTTTACATGGGGCCAGCGGCTGGCCGCCATCCGCGGCATCTGGGGTGTCGCCTTGCTGTTCGCCCTGGTCATTGGCGGCATCTACGGCGGGGTATTCACTGCCACGGAGGGCGCAGGCGTGGGAGCGGCTGGCGCCTTCCTGTTTGCCCTGCTCCGGGGTGCGCTGACGCCCAGGGTGTTGATGGATGTCCTGGTGGAAAGCACGCGCACCACCGCCATGCTGTTCACCATTCTGATCGGTGCCATGATCTTCACCAGTTTCATCAACTTCACCACCATGCCGGGTGATTTGCGTGATTTTGTGTTGCAGTTCAGCCCGAGCCCCATCATGGTGGTGGTCATGATGATGGCGATTTATCTCCTGCTGGGCATGGTGATGGAAGAGCTGGCCATTGTGCTGCTGACCATTCCGGTGTTCTTTCCTGTGGTGGTTGGCCTGGGTTTTGACCCCATCTGGTTCGGTATTCTCATCGTGACCATTGTGGAGATCGGCATGATCTCACCGCCGGTGGGACTGAACCTTTTTGTGCTCAACTCGTTGCTGCCCAACGTGAAGCTCAACACGATTTACCGGGGTGTCTGGCCCTTCGTGTTGGCCGATATCGTGCGCCTGGGCATCCTGATCGCCGTACCTGCAATTGCCCTGTGGCTGCCAAGCCTCATGTCACGCTGAGGAGCTCACCGGCTCGGGGCCATGAGCGCCCCGCATGTGCACCACACGCTGTGGGTACGGGATTTCGATGTTGCGCGCTCTCAATGCCTGCAACACCGCCAGGTTCACCGCAGAGCGCACATTGAGCTGGCCATTCTGGGGGTCGGCTATCCAGTAGCCCAGGGTGAACTCCAGGCCATCGGCGCCGAAAGCGGAGAGCGCAGCATTGGGTGCGGGCTCCTTGAGTACCCGTTCCTGCGCCAGCGCAGCTTCTTTGAGCAGGTTGCGCACCAGGTCCACATCGCAGTCATAAGCCACCGAGACCACGGTGGACTGCCAGACCCTGGGGTCGGCCAAGGAAAGGTTTTCCACCCTGTTGGTGATCATCATCTCGTTGGGCACGATGGACTCTCGCCCAGTGGCCGAACGGATCACGGTGTAACGGGTGGTGATATCGGTGATGCGGCCCTCGAAATTGTCTACCTGAACGTTGTCACCGATGCGCATGCTGCGCTCGGCCAGGATCACGAATCCGCTCACGTAATTGGCCGCCAGCTTCTGCAGGCCGAAGCCGATGCCTACACCCACCGCGCCACCCAGCACCGACAGTGCCGTGAGGTCAATGCCCACCGCCGACAGCGCAAAGATCAAACCCAGGAACAGGAGCAGCGCGCGGGTGGCGTTGCTCAATGCCTTGCGCAGTGAAAGATCGCCCCCCTCGGCCGACTTGAGCAGACGCGCCTCAATGGCAGCGGAAATCCACAGCGTCACAATGAGCATGGCGCCCGCCGTCAGCGCACCTTCGATCAGCGTGCGCAGGCTCACTGCACTGGCACCGATCTTCCAGGTGATCTGGTCCATTTCGGCCAGCACCAGCGGCAACAACCCGCTGACCCAGAGCACCATGGCTCCCCAGGCAGCCCAGGAAATGGTGCGCTCCATCACCCGTACCCAGGGAGCCTGCGCAAATGCGGCCTGCAATACCTTCACGCCGACCCGGATGACCACCAACGACACAAGCACCGGGATGGCCACCTTGAAAATGGCCAACGTCACATGACCTGAAAGGATGGTCCGCGCCACGTAGGCCAGCGCCAGCAACAACAGCGGAAACAACACCCCGTCAACGATGCGCTGACCAAACAGGATGGAAGACTTCTCCACCTGCATATTCAACGCCCCCCGCAACGCGGACCCCAGACCCCAGGCCAACACCACACAGGCGAACAAGACGCCCAACTCCAGCCACACGGTGGATTGCTGGAAACTGGCCAACCAGCCGGCAAAATCGTCAATCGGGGGAGGTGTCATGTCTGCTGTAGCTTGCGGTGGAGGTATCACCACGCCGGTTTGCGTTTATCGATAAAGGCCTGCACGCCTTCCTGGGCGACGCCATGCACCATATTGCAAGCCATGGTCTGCCCGGCCAACTGGTAGGCCGACTCCATGCCGGTTTCGAGTTGTCGGTAGAACAGCTCTTTGCCCATGGCCAACGCTACACGGGGTTTCTCCAGCAAGCGCCCGACCAGTTGTTCGGTGGTGCCATCCAGAGCATCGGATGGCGCCAGGCGGTTCACCAAACCACGCTCAAGCGCCTGCTCGGCCGTGATGAAGTCGCCCGTCAGCAGCATTTCCATCGCCTGCTTGGGCAGCATGTTGCGCGACAGGGCCACACTGGGCGTGGCGCAAAACAGGCCTACATCGATGCCATTGACCCCAAAAGTCGCGTCCTGCGCGGCGACCGCAAGGTCGCACTGGGCCACCAGCTGGCAGCCCGCTGCGGTGGCCAGGCCCTGCACTTTGGCCACCACGGGCACGCCCAGCCGACGGATGCTCATCATCAGGCGAGAACATTGGGCAAACAGGCGCTGGTAGTAGGCCAACTCGGGTTGCGAGCGCATTTGCTTGAGATCGTGACCGGCGCAGAAGGCTTTGCCCACGGCAGCAATGACGACCACGCGCGCATCCTCGTGCGCCGCCACCCCGTCCAGCGCCATCTGCAACGCATGCATCATCGCTTCGGACAGCACATTGAATTGGTGTGGATTGTTGAGCGTGAGCGTATGGACGCCTCGTTCATCGCGGTGGGTAAGCAACAGTGGTGAAGTTGTCTGGTCAGGCATTCTGGAGCACCCTCAGGTGGGCTTCTACGCTGCGAGCGAGCGAGGGCAAATCGTAACCACCTTCCAGGCAGCTGACGATGCGCCCGTTGGCGTGGCGCCGTGCCACCTCGCACAGGCGCTCGGTGATCCATGCGTAGTCGTTCTCCACCAGCAGCAGTTGGCCCATGGCGTCATCCCGGTGGGCATCAAAACCCGCGCTGATGAGCAGCATCTGGGGTCGATGGGCTTCCAGGCGCGGCAGCCAGAGCATGTCGATCAGCTCCCGCACCTCCATCCCCCGCGTGCGCGCCGGAACAGGCAGATTCACCAGATTGGCTGCGCTGGCGTGGTCCCAGGCGGGATAGAACGGGTGTTGGTAGAAGCTGCACATGAGAATGCGCTCATCCCCCGCAACGATGTCTTCGGTTCCGTTGCCGTGGTGCACGTCAAAATCGATGATCGCCACCCGCTTGAGGCTGTGGCGCTGCAGCGCGTACTTGGCCGCCACGGCAACGTTGTTGACAAAACAAAAGCCCATGGCGCGATCGCGCGTCGCATGGTGGCCTGGCGGGCGCACCGCACAGAAGGCGTTGCGCAACTCGCCTGCCATGACAGCGTCTACCGCGTCGATGGCAGCGCCTGCAGCTACGCGCAGCGCGTCCCAGCTGTGCACGTTGATGGCTGTGTCGGGGTCTACCTGCGCATGGCTGGGGCCGCCAGCGGTGATGTCTTCCTCAAGAGCGTCGCGAAGTCCGCGCAGCGCGGCCAAATGCATTCGGTCGTGTGCCAGCTCCAGATCGGCGATGGAAGCGGCTGTGGCCTGCCGGTGCACCAGTTGGGCTGCCAAACCACTGCTCTGCAGTTGCCTGGAAATCGCACTCAACCTCTCGGGGCACTCCGGATGACCGGCGCCCATTTCGTGAAGGCTGCAAAGGGGGTGGGTGAAATACCCGGTGGCCTGCGGCATGGCGGATTTACGGT
>DAIOEI010000081.1:0-8333 GCA_036746335.1 Hydrogenophaga sp.
AATACCGATGATGGCCACCACGATCATCAGTTCGATCAGGGTGAAACCTTTTTGCAGGGAACGCTTCATAAGAAAACTCCTTGGGGGTTGGGTTGAGAACGGGAAGAAACGAGCAGACTCCGTGCCAACCCAAAAGTAACTGTTTTTCTGTGTGCTGTTTCACGCTTTGGTATACATCGCGACCTTTTTTGTCGGTCTCGGGCCCTCAATGACCGACAATTTTTGTCACTTCAGGCTTGGTGCAACCGGCTTTGTCACAACTCGAACCGGTCCCCCGCGCTGAGCCAGCGGATGTCGTGGCGCACGTCGTCTTCCCGGTTGGGGGTTTCGTCAAAGCGCTGTATCTCGGCCATGATCAGGCCGGTTTCGGCCGGTTTGGTGTGCGTGATGTAGATGGGGTAGCGGCGGCTGCGGTCGATCTGGTCGAGTTCTTCGGCCAGGGTGCTGGGGGCCAGGTGCAGGCTGCGCTGGGCGAGCGCCTTTTCGCGGTCGCTGAAGGCGGTTTCAATGATCAGCATGGCCACGGGCAGCTGGTTCACCCGCTGCCAGAAGGCCGGGTTGCGCCAGGTGTCGCCGCTGAACACCCAGTAACCGGTGTCGGTTTGGGCGGCGTAGCCCACCGCTGGCACGGTGTGCACCGCCGGTAGCACTTCAATGGTTTTGCCGCCCACGCTCAGAACCTGCCCAACGGCAATGGTCTCAAAACGCACCAAGGGCGCCTCAGCGCTGGGAATGGTGGAGAAGTCGGGCCAGATCAGGTTGTTGAAGATGTGGGCCCGGAGGGCTTCAATGGTCTCGGGCAGGGCGTGTACACACAGGGGTTCGGCGCGGGCGGCCATGCGCAAAGCGGCCACGGCGTCGATCATCAGCGGGAGGCTGGCGATGTGGTCCAGGTGCGAATGGGTGAGCAGCACATGGTTGATCTCGGCCATTTCACCCAGGCTGAGGTCCCCGACGCCGGTGCCGGCGTCCACAAGGACGTCGTCGTCCAGCAAGAAGGAGGTGGTGCGGCAGCCTTGGGCGATGGCGCCAGAGCAGCCGAGGACGCGGACTTTCATGGGCAGTGGTACGGTTGTGCGAGGTGATTTCGGCGGCAGACGCGATTATTTGCTTTCGTACACTGTGGTGCCATCCCAATCGGGGGGAAGCGTCTGCTTTTGTACCAAGGCTATCCGCTGACGGTAAAGGCGGTAAAGGACTTTTTCCGCACTCTTTTCCTCTAGCGCTGCCAAACCGTGTTCACAAGCGCTCCAGTCGCGCGCCAGCCACGCCTGGCGCACGCTCTCCCACAGCGCGTGCTCTTGCGCCAGTTCGGGTGTGAGCGCGGGTTGTCGGCACAGCGGGGTGTAAATGTCCACCGCCTGCGCCTTGCCTTTGACCCGGACGCGGTCCAGCCACTGCCAGACGACTTCCGGCGCCTGCTGGCAGGTGGCAGCGCTGACCACAATGTCCACACCGTACACCCGCGAAAGGGCTTCAAGCCGGGAGCCGAGGTTGACCGCATCGCCAATGACGGTGTAGCTGCGGCGCACGTCGGAACCCATGTCGCCCACCGACATCACGCCGGTGTTCAGGCCTATCCCGACGCCAATGGCCGGCAGGCCATCGGCGCGGCGGTCGCGGTTGATTTGGTTGACCGCTTCCACCATGTTGAGCGCCGCCTCCACCGCCTGGGGCGCGTGTCGGCGGCTTTCCACCGGGGCACCCCAGAAGGCCATGACGCAATCGCCCATGTATTTGTCGATGGTGCCGCGCTGCTGGCGGATGAGTTGGGTCAGGCGGCTGAACACGGTGTTGAGCAAGGCCTGCAGGTCGGTCGGCTGCATGGACTCGGAGAGTTGGGTGAAACCGCGCATGTCGCAGAACATGACGGTCAGCTCGCGCTCGGTGGCGGTCATGCTGTAGCGACCGGGGTCTTTGAGCATTTCGGTCACCAGGGCGGGTGGCACATAGGTGCCGAACAACTGGGCCAACTGGCGCTTGGAGCGGCTTTCCACCAGATAGCCGTAACTCATGTTCAGTGCGAAGGCAAAGCCGATCATCACCAAGGAGCTGGCCAGCGGCAGCACAAGACTGTGGCCGAGGTACAGCCATGTGTTCAGGACCACCACCGCCGAGACCACGGCCAGGCTGAGCGCCACCGCCTGCACCGCAGTCAGCAGCGGCAAGGCCACCGCCAGCAACAAGCCAGAGAGCACCAACACCACCAGCTCATAGCCCAGCGCATAGTCGGGCCGGTTGATCAGGCGACCATCGAGCAGGCTGGCGATCAGGTTGGCATGGGTTTCCACGCCGGGGTAGGCCTCGCCCACCGGGGTCACGCGCAGATCCAGCAGGCCCGGCGCGGTGGTGCCGAGCAAGACGATCTTGCCCTTGAGCAGGCCGGGCACCACTTGGCCACTCAAGACGTCGGAGGCCGAGACGTAATGAAAAGACCCGCCATTGGGTCCCCCCGGCCCCCGGTAAGGCACCAGCGCGGCCAGCCGCTCATCGACCGGTATGTTCAACACGCTGGTGCCTTGGCGCAGGCGGATGCTTTCCAGCGCGTTGTAGCTTTGGCCCAGCACCCCATGGACCGGAAATCCGGGCTCTACCTGAGGTGATCCCAGCAGAACACGAAAAACGGCCAGGGCCAACGATTCGTAGTATTGACCGTTGTGCTCGGCCAGCAGCGGCAAGGCGCGAACCACGCCGTCGGCACTCACGATGGCGTTGAAGAATCCGGCGCGGGGTGCCGCCTGGGCCAGCTGCGGCAGGTTGGCCCCGTAGCCATCCCACTGGGTGGCCGTGATGGCGCGCCCTTGCAGATCGGACTGCTGCATCACGGGCGCGGGCAGGGCGCCGGTGGTGCGGCCATTGCGGTCGCTGGTGAAGTAGTAACCCAGCACCACGGGGCGGTCTTTCAAGGCCCTGGCCAACTGGGCATCACGATCCAGCTCGGGCTGCAGCCGCCGCACCTGCTCGGCAAAGCCGGGCTGATCGGCCAGCTCACCGGCCGCCAGCGCTTGAAGCTGCCGGATGCCGGAGCTGTCGTCTGCTTCGGCAAAAACGGTATCCAGCCCCAGCAGCGCGATGCCGTGCTCGTCGAAAAGGGTGTCGACCAGCCGGGCCACTTCGTGGCGAGGCCAGGGCCAGCGCCCGATGCTGGCGAGGCTTTGTTCGTCGATGTCCACAACCACCACACGAGGTTCCAGCGTGGCCGGCATGGTGGCGCGCAGGCGCGCGTCGTAGATCAGGTCGTCAAGCCGGTCCATGACCGACATCGGCACCAGGCCCACCGCGTGCAGGATGGCCAGCAGCAGCGGCAGCAGGCTCACGGCCATCCTCGGCCCGTGCTTGCTCAGGGCCGACATCACGCGCCGAAGAAAACCGGTGGCAGCAGGGCTCGGCGCTGCGGTTTCAGGCCAGCACGAACTGCATCTGGGTGCCTGCAAGCTCGATCAGGTCGCCATTGCGCAGACCAATGGCATCGGTACCGATGGCATTGCCATTGACGGTGGGGCGGATGGAGCCCTCCACCAAGGCCACAACATAGCCCTGCGGTCTCCGAGTGATCGCAGCCACGGCAACGCCGGGTTTTCCGATGGTGGTGACCACTTTGACCAACGGCACTTCGCGGCCCGTGGCGGCGCCCGACATCACCCGGATGGCGGCATTGCCCAGCGGCGGCAAGGCCTCAGCCCCGGCCGGTGCACGGGAGTTGATGAGCATGGTTTTTTCGTGGTTCTCGGCCACCGCGTCGTGCACGAACTTGATCTTGTACTTGCCGATCTCGATCGTGTCGCCGTTTTGCAGCTGCAGCTTTTTGATCGCTTTGCCGTTGACGTAAGTGCCATTGGTGCTGTTGAGGTCTTCCAGGAAAACGTCAGCGCCAGACATCTGCATCACGGCGTGTTCGCCGCTGACCGCCAGGTTGTCGATCACGATGTCGTTGTACGGCCGTCTGCCCAAGGTCGTGCGGTCTTTGGTGAGCTGCACCTCCTTGATGACGACACCATCGATGGAAACGATCATTTTCGGCATGGCCGACTCCTGTGGAACCTGAAGAAGCGATTTGGAATTTACGGTTGTCCCAGCATACGGGACAACAGCCCCCTGCGCACCTGCTTGGATCGCGCTTGTGCCAGTATCACCGAAATATTATCGCGCCCTCCGTTTCCATTGGCAGCATCGACCAGCGCCCGGCACTTGTTTTCGAGGCTTTCTGACGACAAAAGCAGGGCCGACAGGCGCTCGTCGGACACCATATCGCTCAAACCATCGGAGCAAAACAGGTAAAGGTCGCCTTCATCCACCCGGAATTCGTTGACTTCGAGCAACACCGTGTCTTCCACGCCCAGCGCGCGGGTGACCAGGTTCTTGTGGGTGGCGAACTGTGCCTGCTCTGGCGAAATCAGCCCGGCATCTATCTGTTCCTGCAGCAGCGAATGGTCGCGGGTGATCTGCTGGAGTGTTTGTCCACGCAAGCGGTAGCACCGGGAATCACCGACGTGACCAATCATGGCGCGGGAACCGATGAACACGCCCATGACCATGGTCGTGCCCATGCCGGCATACATGGCGTTGGAGTTGGCCGCGTTGAAGATGGAGCGGTTGGCGTTGTCGATGCAGATTTCCATCGCGCGCTTGAGTTCGCGGGCGTTGGCCTCGTGCCCACCCTCGCTGAGCCAGCGCCCGAGCTCCTCCATGATGAAGGTGGTGGCCATGGCACTGGCCACCTCGCCCGCGTTGTAGCCACCCATGCCGTCCGCCAACACCACGATCTGGTTTCCGGGATCCACGAGCACGGCGTCCTCGTTGTTGTCCCGCACAAGGCCGGGGTCGGTCTGACTGCAATACTCAAATATCATGATGAGCGGCTTTATAGCTTGAATTCAAGCCCATCGCCGGACAACTGCCCCACTTTTGTCACAGCTTGTGTGATAACTGTACCGGTATTCCCGACTGCGTGTGCCGGAAGCGTTAACAACTCCGTTTTATCAAAGTGTCCTGAGGGTTCGCGAGCGCTTGGTGAAACCAACGCTAAAGTAGGACTCCGGGAAGCGACCGCTTCGAGCGCGAGTGCCATGGAATGGCCATCCTGAAACCGGTCGGCAGGCGTCTTGGCCATCGCCTGGTGCAGCAGTTCTGCCACCTGCACCGGCAAATCGGGGCGCAGCACACGCACATCGGGCGTGGGTTGGTTGGCAATGTTGAACATCAAGGCCGTCAGGGATTCGCCCTGGAATGGCAACGCGCCGGTCAACAGTTGGTAGAGCATCACACCCAGCGAGTACAGGTCGGAGCGTCCGTCGATGGGCATTCCACCCAGTTGTTCGGGTGACATGAAGCTGGGTGTGCCCAGCACCATGCCGGTACGGGTGCGGCTGGCGTCGGTGATGCGGGCAATACCGAAGTCGGTCACCTTCAGCTGCCCCGACACCGGCTCGTACATGATGTTCGCAGGCTTGATGTCTCGGTGCACGACCCGGTGCTGGTGCGCATAGTGCAGCGCCTGAGCCACCCTCGCGCACAGCGCCAGGGCGGTGGCAGCCGGCAGCAGTGCGTCGGGCCGACTGTGGCCTGAAAGGTCCTGTCCGTGGAGGAACTCCATGGCGATATAGGCCAGGTCGTGCTCCTCCCCTGCGTCGAAAATGGTGACGATATTGGGGTGCTGTAAGCGGCCGGCGGTTTCGGCTTCGCGAAAAAAGCGCGCCCGCGCTTCCTGCAATTCCTGCGCTTCGAATTCGCTGCTCAGAGCCAGCGTCTTGATGGCCACTACCCGGCCGATTTTGGGGTCGCGCCCCTGGTAGACCATGCCCATGGCGCCCTTGCCCAGCACTTTTTCCAGCTGGTAGCGGCCCAGCATCGGGTTTTCAACCCCGGCGGTATCGAGCAGCAGGTTGCCGCCAGGGTGTGTCGCGGCACCCGGCAGGGCGACCGTCTGGGACAGCTTGCGCATGCGCTGCAGTTGGCGCTGGATATGCGGCTGGGTGCCGTCGAGTTGCGACATGTGCTCATAAACCGACTGCGCCTTGTTGAAATGCCGCTTGCGCTCAAAGTCCAGCGCCAGTTGCTGCAGGTTGTTCATCAGGGGCTCGCTGTGGGGTACCCGGCGCAAACGGTCAAAGGCCATGTCCAGCTGGCCTTGACCCTGGAGCGCGAGACCCATGAGGCGGTTGGTTTCCGCCGACTCGGCATCGGTGTTTTGTTTGCGCGCTTCCGTCAGTCCAAAACGGCGGGTGACCAGGGCCAGGTGCCCCACCGACAACAGGACCACCGGGAATACCAGGGGCACCCAAATCAGGGCCTGTGACAACCATAGGTAGCCCAACATCAGGAGCCCCGACCCCAGGGCCAAGGACGCCAGGGCACCCCGCAAGGCCGGCAGCCTAGGCAACACGAGCACCAGGTATGCAATCACCGCCGCAATAGCGGCCAAAGTCACCGGGCCGGACCACACCGGTCTGCTGATCCAGTGGCCGTTGAGCAGGCTGGAGGTGGCATGGGCCACCACACCAGCGGGCGAGAGCAGTACCGGGTCGCCGCTGAGGGCGGTGGACAGTGGCGTTCTTAGCAAGCTGCCCACGCCCGTGGCGGTGGCACCTATGACCACGGTTTTTCCGGCAAGCTCGCTGGCCGCAACCCGACCAGACAGGACATCGTGGAACCGGTGAACCACAAATGGGGCACGGCCCGCCTCCGCCCGGTAGAACAGGGGCAACACGGTGGCTCTGGAATCCGTGGGGATACGGGTCTCGCCCAGCAGCACCGCTTCCCCCGGGAGCGAGCGCAGGTCATCCATATCCAGGTTGAGGCTGTGTGTCGCAGCCCGCAAAGCCATGGAAGGAATGGCATGGCCGTCAAAGTTGACCAGCAGCGCTTCGGAACGCACTGCACCATCTGTGTCGATGATCTGGTTGAGATGGGCCACACCCAGAGCAACCTCCCCCAGAACCTGCAAGGGTTGCTGGCCATCGAGGGCTTGGAGGCCAAAACTCGACACCTGTGGCAATGCGCCCCGCTGGGCAAAGGCCGGCAAGGGTTGATCTGGGCGTCCGAGTGGCTCACCCAGTCGGTAGTGCGCGGGCAGGATGACGTTGCGGGCCCGCTGGATGCTGTTTGCCAGGGCGGCATCCGTATCCAGCTCTTGCTCGGCCTGTTCAATGAAGCCGAGCAAGCGCTCCCGAGGTTCTGGTGGCAGGCCGCTCCAGGTCAGGTCTTGGGTGTCGGGCGACTGCAATTGATCGCGCAGTTCGCGCAGGCGCTGCAAGCCTGGGTCAAATTGCGGTTCAAAGAAAAATGCGGTGTGCACCACCGTTTTGACACCAGCCTGTGCCAACTGGTCCAGCGCCTGGGCGTGTAGATCTCTGGGCCATGGCCAGCGCCCAATGCGGGCGATGCTGTCATCGTCAATGGCCACAATGACCACCTGTTCGCTTGGCTGGCGCTGGTGCGCTGTACTGGCGACATCAAAAAACCGCTGTTCGAGCCCCACAAACACCGATGACGCGAGATGCATGGCCAATACGGCTGCCACTGTCAGCAGCACCAGCCAGGCATCAGGTCGCCCGGCAAGACTGCGTCGGGTTCTGTTCAAGGATTTCATGGGTCTGAAACAAGGGGGGCGTTCACAAGCTTCTGGGCGGTCTACACCACCGGCCTTTTCAGAGTCCTCTTGGGACACAGGCAGACGCACAAGTTTGTGCACTGTGGTGCCTTTGTATCGGCCAAGCGGCCTGCTTATTGAATGCCCCTGTCGAAGGCATAAAAAAAGGCAACGCAGTGCGTTGCCTTTTTTCCGGTGACGGCGCAAAAGCGTTAGAGCATGGCTTTGAGCAGCTTGGCCATTTCCGAGGGGTTGCGCGTGACCTTGAAGCCGCACTCCTCCATCACGGCGAGCTTGGCGTCGGCCGTGTCGGCACCGCCGGAGATCAGCGCACCGGCGTGGCCCATGCGCTTGCCAGCGGGCGCAGTCACACCGGCGATGAAGCCGACGATGGGCTTCTTCATGTTGGCCTTGCACCACAGGGCGGCTTCGGCCTCGTCCGGGCCACCGATCTCGCCGATCATGATGACGGCGTCGGTGTCGGGATCGTCGTTGAAGGCGCGCATCACGTCGATGTGCTTCAGGCCGTTGATGGGGTCGCCACCGATGCCCACGGCGCTGGACTGGCCCAGGCCGATTTCGGTCAGCTGCGCCACGGCTTCATAGGTCAGCGTGCCCGAACGGGACACGACGCCTATGCGCCCCTTGCGGTGAATGTGGCCGGGCATGATCCCGATCTTGATCTCGTCGGGCGTGATCAGGCCGGGGCAGTTGGGGCCCAGCAGCAGGGTCTTCTTGCCGCCAG
>DAIOEI010000082.1:0-8212 GCA_036746335.1 Hydrogenophaga sp.
TCTTGCCCATGCCCACCGGCCAGGTGAAGGGAACGACCGTCATGCCCAGCTCGCGCTCCAGTTCGTCCATCAGGTCCAGCGGGGCTTTGACCTCGCGGTCCATCTTGTTGACGAAGGTCAGGATGGGCGTGTTGCGCGCGCGGCAGACCTGCAGCAGGCGCCGTGTCTGCGGCTCCACGCCGTTACCGGCGTCGATCACCATCAAGGCTGCGTCCACGGCGGTGAGCACGCGGTAGGTGTCTTCCGAAAAGTCTTGGTGGCCCGGTGTGTCCAGCAGGTTGATGACGCAGTCGCGGTACTCCATCTGCATCACCGAGGAGGCCACAGAAATGCCGCGCTGCTTTTCGATTTCCATCCAGTCGGAGGTGGCGTGGCGCGCGGCCTTGCGCGCCTTGACCGAACCGGCGATGTTGATGGCGCCGGAGAACAGCAGCAGCTTCTCGGTCAGGGTGGTCTTGCCCGCGTCGGGGTGGGAAATGATGGCGAAGGTGCGGCGGCGGCGCACCTGTTGGGCGATTTCGGACATAACCGCTGATTATCCCTTCTGCCTCTGTTGTGCCTTGGCTGATCGCTGCGATTCGCTCGAAGACCTCGCGCCGGGCTGGTGGCGCCATGCGCGTTCTCCGGGCCACACTCGCGGGCAAACGGGTGGGCGCGCATGCGTGGCCGCGCCAACACCGGGCCTGCACTCCACCGCGAGGGCCGCCGCGAATCGGCCCTGCGCCCGCGCACACCACCACCAACCCGTAAGGGGCAGGTGTGCTCTCCACCACAAAGACCACAAAGTGTCCGGCGCGCGTGCCCGGTTCAGTGGCCCCGTGGAACGGGCTTTGCCCGGCCACAGGGGCCGTCCCCCCTCGAAGCGCCGCAGGCGCGCAACGGAGGGGGGAAGCCGCGTCAGCGGCGCAGGGGGGAGATCCGAATTCAAGGGGAGAATACGGGTATGCACCCCAAAGCCCTCCTGGACGAAAGCGCCAGCCTCATTGAAAAAGTCTTCAAGTTCGATCACCCGGCCGATGCCGTGGTGGCGCGGCATTTCCGCGAGAACAAGTCGCTGGGTCCGCGCGAGCGCGCCACCTTGTCGGACACGGTGTATGCCGTGCTGCGTGAGCGCTTGCGATACGAATCGCTGGCCCGGTCCGGCAGCGGTTCCAAGTGGCGCCGCCTGGCCATTCTGGGTTTTCCAGGGGGCCGCGATTTCCTCAAAAGCGCGCTGACCGAACCCGAAAAAACCTGGCTGGACGCCTGCGACAAGGTCACCGATGCCGACCTGATGGCGCCACACCGCCACAACCTGCCTGAGTGGCTGGCCACCGCCCTGCGCGAGCAGGTAGGCGACGGGTTCGACGCCTTGGCCGTCAGCCTGCTGCAGCCCGCGCCGCTGGACCTGCGCGTCAATGCGCTCAAAGCCAAGCGCGATGCGGTGCTGGCCAGCCTTCGCGCGGCCGGCCTGGCGGCCGAGCCCACGGCCCATTCGCCACTGGGCATTCGCTTGCAAGGCAAGCCCAACCTCTCGAAGCTGCCGGCCTTTGCTAGCGGCGAGGTGGAGGTGCAGGACGAGGGCTCGCAGTTGCTGGCCCTCATGCTGGCGCCCAAGCGCGGCGAGATGGTGGCCGATTTCTGTGCCGGTGCGGGCGGCAAGACACTGGCGCTGGGCGCGGCCATGAAAAACACGGGGCGGCTCTATGCCTTCGACACCTCGGGCCATCGCCTGGATGCCATCAAGCCCCGTTTGGCGCGCAGCGGCCTGTCCAATGTGCACCCGGTGGCCATCGCCCACGAGCGAGACGAGCGCATCAAGCGACTTGCGGGCAAGTTGGATCGGGTGCTGGTCGATGCGCCGTGTTCCGGTTTGGGGACGCTGCGCCGCAGCCCAGATCTGAAGTGGCGCCAGACGCCCGAGACCGTGGCGGCCCAGGCCGAGCTGCAGCAGCGCATTCTGGCCAGCGCGGCGCGGCTGCTCAAACCGGGCGGTCGCCTGGTTTATGCCACCTGCAGCCTGTTGCCGCAGGAGAACGAGGCGGTGGCGGAGGTTTTTGAGGCAGCGCACGCCGGTTTTGAGTCCGTGCCGGTGGCTGCGCTGCTCGGCGATGGGCATGTGGCCGGTGCAGCCGCGCTGTGCAGCGGCGAGGGCGGGCGCTTCCTGCGTCTTTGGCCACACCGCCATCAGACCGACGGCTTTTTTGCCGCCGCCTGGGTCAGAAAAGCCTGAACTCCGGCAGAAGTTCCCGCTTGATGGGGCTTTCGCGAGGACGGCGAATGCTTGGACAAAGCCAGGCTCGCCGGTAAAATCGGCGGTGTTTAGCCCTTTGCGCCGGGCCGTGTGGCGTAACCGTTGCGCCGTCGTTGGGCGAGTTGTTAGGACATGAATGAATCTGGTTGATGCTGTGGTGCCGGGCCTCTGGTACGCCCTGGTGGATTTTCTGGCCCATGGTTTGACCGGCGCCAGCTGGTGGCAAACCCTGCTGGTGGCTTTGGTGTTGACGCACATCACCATCGCCAGTGTCACCATTTACCTGCACCGCCACTCGGCGCACCGCGCGTTGGACCTGCACCCGATTCCGGCCCATTTTTTCCGCTTCTGGCTCTGGCTGACCACCGGCATGGTCACCAAGGAGTGGACCGCCATTCACCGCAAGCACCACGCCAAATGCGAGCGCGAGGGCGATCCGCACAGCCCGGTGGTGTTCGGCATCAAGAAGGTGTTTTTTGAAGGCAGCGAGCTCTACCGCGCCGAGGCCAAGAACCAGGAGACCCTGGACCGTTTCGGGCACAACACACCCAACGACTGGATCGAGCGCCAGCTCTACACCGGGCGTTCGCGCCTGGGCGTGAGCCTGATGCTGATCATCGATGTGGCCCTGTTTGGTGCCCTGGGCCTGACGGTCTGGGCGATCCAGATGGTCTGGATTCCCATCACCGCCGCCGGCATCATCAACGGCATCGGCCACTGGTGGGGTTACCGCAATTTCGAGGCGCAGGACGCCAGCACCAACGTCAGCCCCTGGGGCATCCTGATCGGTGGCGAAGAGCTGCACAACAACCACCACACCTACCCGACCTCGGCCAAGCTGTCGGTCAAGCCCTATGAGTTCGACATTGGCTGGCTGTATATCAGCGTGCTCAAGCGTTTGGGGCTGGCCACGGTCAAGAAGCTGCCGCCCAAGATGGCCTTCGGCGACGTCAAGCCCGTGGCCGACGAAAAGACGCTGGAAGCGATCATCGCCAACCGCTACGAAGTGATGGCCGGGTACGCCCGCGAACTGCGCACCGTGTGCCAGCGCGAGCTCGAAGAGGTCAAGGCCCGCAGCGCCGACACCGCCGTCTTGCAGGCCGCCCGCCGCTGGCTGCACCGCGACGACAATAAGGTGCCGGCGGCGGTCAAACCCCAGTTGGCCTTGGTGCTGGCCGAACACCCGGCGCTGCAGAAAATGGTGACCATGCGCGAAGAGTTGCGCGCCCTCTGGACGGGTACCCACGCCACCCGTGAGCAGTTGGCGGCCGACCTGCAGGCCTGGTGCCATCGGGCGGAAGAGAGTGGGATTGCGGCCCTGCGCGACTTCTCCGTGCGGCTGCGCTCGGCCCACGCCTGATTCGGCGCGCAGGCGGGTGCCCTGCGGTGAAGCCTTACAAAATCCCGCGGTCCGTGCTGGTGGTGATCCACACGCCGGACCTGCGGGTCTTGCTGATCGAAAGGGCCGATCACCCCGGCTTCTGGCAATCGGTAACCGGTGCCAAAGACCACATCACGGAAAGCTATGCGGCCACCGCCGCGCGGGAAGTGCTTGAAGAAACCGGGCTGGACATCCGGGCGCCGGGCCACGAGCTGACCGACTGGGGCTTGGAAAACGTGTACGAGATCTACCCGCAGTGGCGCCACCGGTACGCCCCGGGTGTGGTCACCAACACCGAGCACCTATTTGGTCTGTGTGTACCGACGCCGGTGCCGGTTAAACTGAGTGAGCGTGAACACCGCGCCCAGGGCTGGTGGCCTTGGCAGGAAGCGGCCGACCGCTGCTTCTCGCCTTCCAACGCCGAAGCGATCCTGCTCCTGCCCTCGTTTATGCGGCAGCGATCTGCCTGAACACCTCGCGCGCCGCAGCCACGGTGGCTTCTATGTCGGCCGGGGTGTGCGCGGCGCTCACGAAGCCCGCCTCGTAGAGCGCCGGGGCGATGTACACGCCCCGGTCCAGCAGGCCGTGGAACAAGGTGTTGAACTGGGCACCATCGGTCTTCATCACCGTGGCGTAGTTCTGGGGCAGCTCGGGCATCAGGAAGAAGCCGAACATGCCGCCCTGGCAGTCCACGCTGAAGGGTACACCTTCGGCGTCGGCGTCGGCCTTGAGGCCATCGACCAGCGAACGCGTGGTGGCCGACAGGGCTTCGAAGAAACCGGGTTTCTGAATCTCTCGGAGCGTGGCCAGACCGCAGGCGGTGGCCACCGGGTTGCCCGACAGGGTGCCGGCCTGGTAGACGCCGCCCAGCGGGGCCAGGTGCTCCATCACCGCGCGCTTGCCGCCAAAGGCCGCCAGCGGCATGCCACCGCCGATCACCTTGCCCATCACCGTCATGTCGGGTTCGAAACCGGGGATCAGCGAGGCGTAATGGCCCTGCGCGCTGCCCAGGCCCACGCGGAACCCGGTCATCACCTCATCGAACACGAACAGAGCGCCGTGTTGCGTGCACAGCTCGCTGATGCGCTTCACAAAGGGCACGCTCGCTCGCACGAAGTTCATGTTCCCTGCGATCGGCTCGATCATCACGCAGGCAATGTCGGCGCCTTGCTCGGCGAAAGCCGCCTCGATCTGCTCGACGTTGTTGTATTCCAGCACCATCGTGTGTTGCACCACCTCGGGCGGAACACCGGCGCTGGTCGGGTTGCCGAAGGTCGCCAGGCCAGAGCCTGCCTTGACCAGCAGCGCGTCGGCATGGCCGTGGTAACAGCCCTCGAACTTGATGATGGTCTTGCGGCCGGTGGCGCCGCGCGCCAGGCGGATCGCGCTCATGCCGGCCTCGGTGCCCGAGCTGACCAGACGCACCATCTCCAGGCTGGGCACCAGTTTGATGATCTCTTCGGCCAGTTCGATCTCGCGCTCGGTCGGCGCACCGAACGAGAAGCCGTCCAGCGCTGCTTTCTGCACCGCTTCCAGCACGGCGGGGTGGCCATGGCCCAGGATCATCGGGCCCCAGGAGCCGATGTAGTCGATGTACTTCTGGCCGTTGGCGTCCCAGAAGTAGGCGCCTTGTGCTCGCTGCACAAAACGCGGCGTACCGCCCACGGCGCGGAAGGCGCGTACGGGCGAGTTGACGCCGCCAGGGATGGAGCGCTTGGCGCGTTCAAAAAGCGGGTCGTTCAGATCGGTCATGTGGGTTCGTTCGGGTTTCAGTGCCGGGTGGTGTCCAGCGGGAAATCGTCGGCATCCAGCGCACTGTCAGAGGCAGCAGGCATGGGTTCTGTCGGGTCTGGCGCTTCTTCTTCGTCATCGTCTTCATGGGCCCAGAACAACCGGTCCGGAATGGCATGCCCCATGCCTGGCTGGAAGCCGCCGTTGAGGCACTGGTCCAGGTAGGTGAGGGCCTCTGCACAGGCGGTCTGCAGATCGATACCTGCTCCGATGAGCGCGCACAGGGCAGCCGACAGGGTTTCGCCTGCACCACTGAAGGTCGCTTCAAAGCGCTCATACCGTGCACTGGCCAGCACGGCCTCCGGGCTGGCCAGATGGTTCTCCAGATACTGGTCTGCCGCATTGAAGCCGGTTACCAGTGTGTAGGGCACGCCATGCACTGCAGCGGCGCGCGCCACGTCTCTGGGGCCTGGTGGGCGGTCCCCTTCCCATTCCGGCAGCAACCAGCGAGAGAGCGTGCTGTGGTTGCCCACAAGTACCGTGGTTTGTGGCAGCAACAACTCTGCACAGGCGTCCAGATAGGTCTCTATGGCCACCTCGTCCCACCAGGACAGGTCGGGCAGATACGTGATGACAGGGACTTCAGCGTAATCCGTTGTGATG
This sequence comes from Hydrogenophaga sp., assembly GCA_036746335.1. GTDB lineage: Bacteria > Pseudomonadota > Gammaproteobacteria > Burkholderiales > Burkholderiaceae_C > Hydrogenophaga. The sequence continues at coordinate 6,009 of DAIOEI010000082.1, forward strand.
GCCGCAATGGCGCTCAGATTCTCGGGGTTGCCGACAAAGCCCACTTTGAACGCCTGCACCGGCATGTCTTCAAGGGCGCATCGCGCTTGATCGGTGACGGCTTCTTCGTCGAAAGCGATATGGTCGTGGATCTCGGTGGTGTCCCGGATGTAGGTGCCGGTGACGACCGCCATCACGTGTGCCGAAGCACTGGACATGGCGGTGATGTCTGCCGACAGGCCGCTCGCCCCGCTGGGGTCGTTGGCGTTGAAGACCATCACGCAAGGCAAGGAGCCGTCTCCCGCCGCTTCTGAAGGGTCTGTGGATGTCTCGGGCGGGGATGTCATGGGTGTGGGCACTGCCGAAACAGCGGCTGAAGGCAGGCAGGACGGGAGCCAAAGGCGACGGGCCGGTGTTTCATGGAGCCGCGCCGTTGGGGGTCGATACAATGCAGGGATTCTAAGGCAATGCCCTGTGCAGCCGGGTTGTCCGGGCACCGCCAAAACCCTAGCGTTGGATCGAGAACATGACCGAATGCAAAACCTGGATGTGTCTGATTTGCGGCTGGATCTACGACGAGGCAGCGGGTGCTCCAGATCACGGTCTGGCGCCCGGCACACTGTGGTCGGACGTGCCCATGAACTGGACCTGTCCGGAATGTGGCGCTCGCAAGGAAGATTTCGAGATGGTGCAGATCTGACGCAAGTCGGGGAACTGAGCACCATGAGGGCCATCTTTTCGCCTGCCGCCCACCGACCTTTGGAGCAAGTCTGACGTGAGCACGAATCCTGTCCTCAAAGTTCTTGTGGTGGACGACAGCAACACCATTCGCCGAAGCGCAGAGATTTTTCTCAAGCAAGGTGGGCACGAGGTGGTGCTCGCTGAAGATGGCTTCGACGCGCTGTCCAAGATTCACGACTGTCAGCCCGACCTGGTCTTTTGCGACATCCTGATGCCCCGACTCGACGGCTACCAGACTTGCGCAATCATCAAGCGCAACGCCCGGTTCGCCAATATCCCGGTGGTGATGTTGTCCTCCAAGGACGGCGTCTTCGACAAGGCGCGTGGTCGGATGGTGGGCTCGCAGGAATACCTGACCAAGCCCTTCACGAAGGACCAGTTGCTGCAAGCCGTGTTGCAGTTTGGTCGTACCGTCAAAGAGGCCCTCTGATGCCGATTCACAAAGTACTGATCGTGGACGACTCCAAAACCGAATTGTTGGTTCTTTCTGACCTGCTTGGACGCAACGGGTATGCGCCACGAACCGCCGAGAACGCGGAGGAGGCCTTTCGTCGCCTTGCCGAAGAAAAGCCCGACCTGATTTTGATGGATGTGGTCATGCCCGGACAGAATGGATTCCAGCTGACCCGGGCGATTGCGCGGGACCCGCAATACGCTTCTATTCCCATCATTTTGTGTACCAGCAAGAACCAGGAAACCGATCGTGTATGGGGCATGCGCCAGGGCGCTCGCGATTACGTGACCAAGCCGGTCAATGCCGAAGAATTGCTCTCAAAGATACGGGCACTGGGTTGATGACGGCCCTTTGTTCAAACCCCTGAGTCCATGGCGAACCGACAATCCCTCAGAGAGCTTCAGGACCGGCTGGCGCAGCGCCTGAGTGCGGCCAAGTCGCAGGCGGTGACCGCATCTTGGCTGGCGGTTGAAGTCGGGCCGCACCGCTGCCTGTTGCCGCTGGTGCAATCTGGCGAGATTCACGCATGGACGGCGGTGCAGTCGGTTCCTTACACCCGCGACTGGTTTGTGGGTGTGGCCAGTTTGCGTGGGGGGCTGTATGGTGTGATTGATGCGCGCTTGTTGCCCGGGTTGCGGGCATCTGACAGCCCGGCGCCGAGTGTTGAGCGACTGACATCGGAGTCTCGCCTGGTCAGCTTGCACAGCGCGCTGGGCGTCAATGCGGTGTTGTGGGTAGACCGCTTGCTGGGTCTGCGCAATGCCAGTGCGTTTCTATCCCTGGCGCAAGGCCAGAGCCCCGGCCCTTCCTTTCTCGCTCGCCGCATGATCGACCAAGCTGGGCTTGAGTGGCAGGAACTGGATCTGCAGTTGCTGGCCCAGGAGCCGGACTTTCTGGCCATTGCGGCATGAGGGCAGTGGCGGGCGGGGGAGCTTCGCTGCATTCAGAAGAAGAACGACGATGCGTCCACACCCAAGTGGCGCACACATTGATACAGAGTTGGAAGGTGTTTCATGGCCATGCTTGATCG
>DAIOEI010000083.1:0-8210 GCA_036746335.1 Hydrogenophaga sp.
CGGCGTCACCCCCCAGGGGGCGCCAGCAGCGGCCCGGCGAAGCCGGTTCCGCGCTCACCTGGCTTGGGCCTGCTTGACCTGTTGCAAACCTACAATCTCTGCATGCTTGACATCCTTCTCCTCCGCAAAGACCTGGACGCCGTCGTGGCGCGCCTGGCAACCCGCAAGAACCCCCAGCCTTACCTGGACGTGGCCGCTTACCAGGCGCTGGAGACCGAACGCAAGGCGTTGCAGACCCGCACCGAGGCGCTGCAGAGCCAGCGCAACAGCCTGTCCAAGCAGATCGGCATGCTCAAGGGCAAGGGACAGCACGCCGAGGCCGAGGCTGCGATGGCGCAGGTGGGCGAGGCGAAGGCCGAACTGGAAAGCTCCGCCACGCGGCTGGACTTGATCCAGACCGAGTTGCAGAACCTGCTGCTGGCCGTGCCCAACCTGCCGCACGAGAGCGTGCCGGTGGGCGCGGGTGAAGAGGGCAATGTGGTGGTGAGGTCCTGGGGGGCTCCTCGCACGTTCGACTTCACCGTGCGCGACCATGTGGACATCGGCGAGAAGCTGGGCCTGGATTTCGACACGGGTGTCAAGCTGGTCGGTTCGCGCTTTACCTTCATGCGCGGCCCGATCGCCCGTCTGCACCGTGCGCTCGCGCAGTTCATGCTGGACGTGCAGACGCAGGAGCACGGATACACCGAGTGCTACACGCCCTACATCGTCAATGGTGAAACGCTGCGCGGCACCGGCCAGTTGCCCAAGTTCGAAGGCGACCTGTTTGCCGTGAAGAAGGGCGGGCAGGAGGGCGAAGAAATGCCTGACACCCAGGCGCTGTACCTGATCCCGACCAGCGAGGTGACGCTGACCAACGTGGTGCGCGACACGGTGTTGTCCGAAGCCGACCTGCCGATCAGGATGACCGCGCACACGCCGTGTTTCCGCTCCGAAGCGGGCAGCGCCGGGCGCGACACGCGCGGCATGATCCGCCAGCACCAGTTCGACAAGGTCGAGATGGTGCTGATCGTGCATCCGGAAAAGAGCTACGAAGCGCTGGAGGCCATGACCGGCCACGCCGAGGCCATCCTCCAGAAGCTGGGGCTGCCCTATCGCGTGATGAGCCTGTGTACCGGCGACATGGGCTTTGGCGCCAGCAAAACCTACGACCTGGAAGTCTGGGTGCCCGCGCAGGGCACCTACCGCGAGATCAGCTCGGTGTCCAACTGCGAAGCCTTCCAGGCGCGCCGCCTGCAGGCGCGCTTCAAGAACGCGCAGGGCAAGAACGAGCTGGTGCACACCCTCAACGGCTCCGGTCTGGCGGTGGGCCGTGCGCTGGTGGCGGTGCTGGAGAACTTCCAGAACGCCGACGGCAGCGTGAGCGTGCCCGAGGTGTTGCGCCCCTACTTGGGTGGAGCGGAGCGTCTGGCCGCTTGAGGTGAACGTTCACAAACGATAAAGCCCGGCTAAGCCGGGCTTCTGGTCTGTGGCGGAGAAGGAGGGATTCGAACCCTCGGTACAGTAGAAACTGTACGCCGGATTTCGAATCCGGTGCATTCGACCACTCTGCCACCTCTCCGCGTCGAAGCTGCGATTCTAGCAGGGCGCAGCAGTGCTTTTCTTCACATCGCACAGGCATTGGCGGGTGCGACAATGAAGCTTGACGCGATCCCTCCAAGCCCATGCTAGTCGACACCCAGCCCGCCACACACCAGCACGTTCCCGCCTCTCCCGAAGTTCGGGATCAGTGGGTCAATGTGCAACTGGTGGGTGTGTTGATGGACAACGTGGTGCCTTCCCTGCTGGCAGCGGCCTTGGCGCTTCCTGTTTTGCTCGTGGTGCTGCTGGGGGAAGTCGATCCGGTGCTGCTGACGGTTTGGATGCTTTGCCTGGGCGGGATGCTGATGTACCGGTATCACCTGGTCTCGATCTACCACCTGCGCTACAACAGTTCAGAAGGTCCTCAGCGCACGTCATTTATCCAACGTTACCAGTGGACATGGACCGCCACAGGCGCGATCTGGGGCGGCCTGGTGTTGTTGGCTTACTTGCGCACCGGGCTGGCAGTGCAGTTTGTCTGCGGCATGATGCTGCTGGGACAAGGCTTGTTCACTTTGACGGCGTTCTCGGCGTATTGGCCTGTGTTCTTGCGTTTTGTGCACGCGATGGTGGCGACGGTTCTGGCGGGCTTGCTGATCAACACCTTCCGGGCGCCTGAACTCTCGGAAGTCTGGCGACAAAGCGCTTCTTTGGTCGTTCTGGTCTGTATCTTGTGGTGGTTGATGCTGGTCTCGGGGCGGCGATTGCACAAGGTGTATCGCTCAAGCTTCGAGTTGCAGTTTTCCAACCAGGAGTTGATCGACTCTTTGACGCAACAGACGCGCGCCTCCATCAGGGCGGTAGCGACCAAAAACCGCTTCCTCGCTTCAGCTGCACACGATCTTCGACAACCGGTGCATGCGCTGAGCCTTTATGCCGACTGGCTGGCTTCCGAGCCAGAGATGGCGCGCGATATTTCACCGCGGATCTTGCAGTCCACCCGGGCCATCAATGAGCTGTTTGACTCGCTGTTCGATCTGACCCGCATCGATGCTGGCAACTACAAAGTGAAGCTCCAGCAGGTGGAGGTCAGACGTTTGTTCGAAGAATTGAAAACCCAGTTTGAGCCCGTAGCGAGTGGCAAATCTTTGCGCTTTATCACCCATTCGCCGCCGGTGACCATCTGGGCCGATCCGGTGGTGTTGCGGCGCATTCTGGGCAACTTGTTGTCCAATGCCCTGCGTCACACGAATCAAGGCGGTGTTTTGCTCGGTCTGCGGCGTCGGGAAGGCTTGTTGGTGTTTGAGGTATGGGACACGGGCGTGGGGATCGCGCGCGAACACCAGCAGGCGATCTTTCAGGAGTTTTTCCGGGTGTCTCAGCACCAGGGCACAGAAGACAGCCTGGGTTTGGGTCTGACCATCGTGTCCAAACTGGCCACGCTCATGGGATATCAGCTGGCGCTGTCTTCTGAGGCCAAGCGCGGAAGCGTGTTTCGGGTGGTGTTGCCTGCTTTCACGCAGCGCAGTGAGAGCGACTTGGTTCCAGTTGAAACCGGCGTTTACCAAGAGTTGCCGAAGCCGCCATGAATCCGCTGTGCGTCAGCGCAACGGGTTCGGCGTTGGCGCGGTAGAAAATTACAAATCCAGCAAGCCGGCGGTACGGGCCAGATGACTTGCCTGAGAACGGCTCTTGACGTTGAGCCGGCGGAACAGGCGCCACAGGTGCACCTTCACTGTGTGCTCGCTGATTTGCAGTTGCTCGGCAATGTCGCGGTTGGAGAGGCCGCGGTCCAGCATGACCAGCAACTGTTTCTGCCGTTTGGACAGTTTTTCAGGAATGGTGGGCGCGTTTTCGTCTTCCGGCTCTTCGGTCAGGAACTCGCGAAGTACCTTGCCAATTTGCGCAGCGCCGGCCGACTTCTCGACGTAAGCGTCAGCACCCGCCTCGCGAGCGAGGTCCTCGTAATCTGAGGCTGGAGAAGCAGACAGCACGATCAAAGATGTGTCGGGCAGCATGTGACGCACTTCGCGCACACCGGAAACGCCGTTGGTATCGGGCAGTTTGAGGTCCAGGCAGACCAACTCTGGCTCGCCATGCTCGGCAATCGCCTTGCTCACAGTGGCCAGACGCTCCAGTTCGATCACCTGTGTGGAGGCTCGCAGACGGCGCAGCAGCATGACCACGGCCTCACGCATCAGTGGGTGATCGTCAATGACAAAAATACTCATGGCGAATGTGCGGAAAAGTTTTAGTTTCAGTTGGACAGCATATCGGCATTGAAGGGCTTTGGCGATAGCATACTACGCGGAAATGCAGTCCTTGTTTCTAGTTTTGGCCACTTGACGATCGCTCGCCCCGTGTTTGATCTGCGAAGTGACCCCAAAAGTGGGTACATACCCCTTTTTTTGGTTAGCTGCGGGGCCATTGTGTGCAGCCAATGAAGGCAAATGCCTTGTCCATCCACACGACATTGTCGCAGAGCCTGACCTGGGTCCGGTTTTTTGGTACGCAGAGGTTCCTCAGTCGGTCGACACCAGCGCATTGAGCGCCAGCTCAACCGTTCCACGGTCTTGGTGCAGCTGCAGGCGAGCGGCCAGTTGCTCCAGTGCTGCAGCGCCGTCGGACTTGAGCAGTGCCACGGATCGGGCGGCCTCCTGCGGCGATACAAAACCGGCGCTTTGCAGCAAGGACACGCCTTTGGCGTCGAGCAGCTTGAAGTAGAAGAGGCCGTCTTTTTCGCGGTATTGCTTGAAGCTGGGTGAAGTGTGGCGCGCAGGCGCAACCGCGCCGGGTTGTGCATTCGTCATTGTGTTGAGCGCTCTCAGACCCACAGCCTTGCGCAAGCGTGCGGTGAATGGGGAGGCGATCGCGCGGGCTTTTTCTGCGCCAGAGAGCAAGATGCGTTCGATCTGGGCAGGGTCTTGCATGAGGCTTTCGTAGCGCTCACGCAGCGGAGCGATCTCGGTGTCAAGGCGTTCGAACAGCCGCTGTTTAGCATCTCCCCATGCAATGCCCTTGGCGTAGGCTTGAGCAAGGGCCGCCGATTCCTCGGTGCTGGCAAAGGCCTGGTACAGCTGGAACAGGGCCGAGCCTTCGGTGGCTTTGGGCTCGCCTGGCGCGCGCGAATCGGTCAGGATGCCCATGATCAGCTTGCGCAGTTGCTCGCGCGGGGCAAACAAGGGGATGGTGTTGTCGTAGCTCTTGCTCATTTTGCGGCCGTCCAGCCCGGGCAGGGTGGCCACATGCTCCTCAATCACTGCTTCCGGTGGTGTGAAATGTTCGCCGTACAGATGGTTGAAGCTGGCGGCGATGTCGCGCGCCATTTCGATGTGCTGAATTTGATCGCGACCCACCGGAACTTGGTGCGCGTTGAACATGAGGATGTCTGCAGCCATGAGCACCGGGTACATGAACAGGCCGGCGCTCACGCCATGGTCCGTGTCCTGGCTGGCGGCAGCGTTCTTGTCGGTCGCGGCTTTGTAGGCATGGGCGCGGTTGAGCAGGCCCTTACCGGTCACACAGGTCAGCAACCAGGTGAGTTCGGGAATCTCGGGTATGTCGGACTGGCGGTAGAAGATGACCTTGTCGGGGTCCAGGCCGCAGGCCAGCCAGGTGGCCGCGATTTCCAGGGTGGAGCGCTGCACGCGCTCGGGCTCGCCCACTTTGATGAGCGCGTGGTAGTCCGCCAGAAAATAAAAGCTCTGCACGCCCGGGCGCAAACTCATGCGCACCGAGGGGCGCACCGAGCCCACGTAGTTGCCCAGGTGGGGGGTGCCGGAGGTGGTGATGCCGGTGAGGACGCGCTGGAGGCTCATGGTTGACAGTGGCGTACTTGGGGACAGACGCTGGGCCGCGAGGAACGGCTGACAGCGGTGGTCGGGTTCAGAAAATCAGGGCTCGCAAGGGCGTGAGCAGCAATTCGATCGCCTGGTTGGTGATGCGCATCAGTGGCAGCAGCCAGAGCTGACCCACCACGCCAGTGATCACCAGCGCCAGCACAATGAAAAATCCCCAGGGCTCGACGCGCGATACGGTGTAGGCGAGCTGGTTGGGCAGCAGGCCCACCAGAATGCGACCGCCATCCAGCGGCGGCAATGGGAACAAATTGAAGGCGAACATCACCAGATTGACCAACACACCGGCGCGGCACATTTCGGTGAAAAAGCGCTCCTCGACCCCAGTGGCGATGAGCACGTAAAGCAGGATCGTCCACAACACGGCTTGCACCAGGTTGGCGCCCGGACCGGCCAGGGCGACCCAAACCATGTCGCGTTTGGGCTGTCTGAGGCGACCGAAGTTCACCGGTACCGGCTTGGCGTAGCCAAAGAGAAAAGCACCCGAAGTGGCGAAATACAGCAGCAAGGGCATGGCGATCGTACCAACCGGATCGATGTGTTTGATCGGGTTGAGCGTGATCCGGCCGAGCATGGCGGCGGTGTTGTCACCGAAATGGAGCGCCGCATAACCGTGTGCTGCCTCGTGCACCGTGATGGCAAACAGCACGGGCAAGGCATAGATGGCGACGGTCTGGATGATCTGGGCAAAGTCCATGAGCGGGATAGGCGAAGCGCCAGAGGAAAACGCCTATTGTCCCAGATGGCTTGCGGCCATTCGGCCCGCCAGCTCAGAGTCCCAGGGGCGCCAGTGCGCCACGCCCCTGGCGTATCAGCTCGGGGTCTGCACCAGTGCCCATGGGGGTCAGGTCTACCACTGTTGTGGGTTCGAGCGGACAGGCGCCCGCATCGATCACGCCAGCCAGGACGCGCTCAAAGCGCTCGCGGATGATCTGGGCATCGTTGAGTGGATCGGTTTCACCTGGTTGTATCAGAGTCGTGGCAAGCAGGGCGCCGTTGTGCAGCTCCAGCAGGTTGCGCAAAGTGTTGTGATCAGGCACACGCAGACCAATCGTTTTGCGCGAGGGATGGCTCAGCCGCCGTGGCACCTCCTTGCTCGCTTCCAGAATAAAGGTGTAGGCACCCGGCGTGGCCTGTTTGAGCAAGCGGTACTGGCGGTTGTCTACCCTGGCGTAGCTGGCCAGTTCGCTCAGATCGCGGCACAACAAGGTCAGGTGGTGTTTTTCGTCGACTTGGCGGATGCGGCGCATTTGGTCGGCAGCGGCTTTGTCGTCAAGGTGGCAGACCAGCGCATAGCTGGAGTCTGTCGGCACAGCCAGCACACCGCCGCGTTCGAGCAATTGCACCGCTTGCTTGAGCAGGCGTGGTTGCGGGTTGTCGGGGTGGATCTCGAAGTACTGCGACATACCGGTATTGTGCGTCGCGTCGAGTTACCCGTCGGCAGTGGTCAGGGTTCTGGAGGGGCTACCGGCAGGCGCTGCTCCCGCGCAGTCAGCCAACTGGCGGTGGCGCCACAAACCACGATCAGTGCGATGCCGGTCAGGCCCAGCCTATCGGGCACATGCCCGAACACCAGCCAGCCACAGAGCATGGCGAATCCGATCTGGGTGTAGAGATAGGGCGTGAGTGTGGAAGCCGGGGCCTTGGCAAATGCAAGGATCAACAGAAAATGGCCCACGGTGCCCATCAGACCGATCAGGCACAACGTCTGCAGGTCGGGCATGCCTTGCCAGACCAGGGGCAGCATGAGGCTGCTGAGCAGCGCACCCACCCAGCCGGTGAAAAAATGCATGGTCATCGGATCTTCGGAGCGGGCCATGCGGCTGGTCAGGATTTGGAACCAGGCATAGGTCAGCACCATCACCAGCGGCAACAGGCTGGCCCAGCCGAACACGGCGCCACCTGGGCGGATGACCATCAGCGCGCCCGCGAATCCACCCAGGATCAGCATCCAGCGCCAGCGTGACACGCGCTCCTTCAGAAAAAAAGCGGCGAGCACTGTCACCACCAGCGGCGTGGTCATGACAAAGGCGGTGAACTCACCCACCGGCATGTACTGCACGCTCAAGAAAGACAGCAGACTCACCGAGAGCAACAGCGTGCCACGCAGGGCCTGGAAGCGCGGGTGCTGGGTCTTGAGCAGGCTGCGACCGCGAAACGGCAATACGAACGTTGTCACCGCCACGGCATGGAACACATACCGAAACCAGACGGCCACAAACACCGGAACCCAGGCGCCAACGTATTTGACCGTTGTGTCCAGCACCGCAAAGCAGGCTACTGCAGCAATCAGAAACGCCACGCCCAACGCAGCGCGTGCAGGTGCCGGGCGCAGCATGGCTCAGTGAACGCGGCTGGCCAGTTGCTCCCAGACCGGTGTGACGCTGCCGGGAAGGTCGGGCAACCGGCCCAGGTCGGTGTGGCTCTCGTCCGGGCTGTGGAAGTCGCTCCCGCGAGAAGCGAGCAGGCCGAACTCGCTGCAGTAGGCGGTGTACTTGATCACGTCGGCCTGGCCATGCGCACCGGTGACGACTTCCACGCCGAGGCCTCCCAGGGCCTTGAATTCGGTAAAGAGTGCGTATTCCTCGTTGGCGGTGAAGTTGTAACGGCCTGGGTGGGCGATAACCGCCATACCTCCGGCGCCGGTGATCCAGCCCACCGCGTCGCGCAACGTGGCCCAGCGGTGGGGCACAAAACCGGGTTTGCCTTCGGTGATGTATTTGCGAAAGACTTCGTTGGTTTCCTTGCAAACACCGATTTCCACCAGATATCGGGCAAAGTGCGAGCGCGAGATCAGCTCCGGGTTGCCCACATATTTCAGTGCGCCTTCAT
>DAIOEI010000084.1:0-8196 GCA_036746335.1 Hydrogenophaga sp.
GCCTTGTCCATCCGCACCAGACCGGGTTTGAGGGCCAGCATCATCGCCGTCTCGATCTCCCCCGCGTGGATGCCAAAACGGTGCTCCTCTGCACCAAAGCGAGCATTCACATCCTGACCCAGCTCATCGATCAGGGGCAGGTTGAACCAGTTCACGCTGTAGACCAGCATTCCCAAACGAGCGCGGAGGTCCCGCGCCACAAGATCGAGCGCCCCCACCTGACCGCCATGGCTGTTGAGCAACACCAGCTTCTTCACGCCGCTGGCCGCCACACATTCGCCGACTTCGGTCCAGACGCGCAGCAGTGTTTCGGCCTTGAGCGTGAGCGTGCCGGCAAACCGGGTGTGCTCTGGCGAAAAGCCCACCACCTGGGTGGGCAGAAACAAAACCGGCAAGTCGGGCGCCAGTCTGGGCACAGCGGCAGCAACCACACCATTGACAATGTCCGCATCCACCGACAGCGGCAGGTGCGGGCCATGCTGCTCCGTGGCCGCCACGGGCAACACTGCAATGGCGCGAGAAAGATCGAGCGCTGCAAAGTCGGCAGTGCTCAGGTCGGACCAATAACGGACAGAGCAAGTCATGGACACATCTTAAAGGGGAGGAGCCCGCAGTTGCGCTCCACACATGCATCCCCTCCTTGAGGGATATTCTGCCGAATTTCCTGGGGTATCCAGAGCAGCAACTCCATTCATTGGGGGATGTGCGCATCCAAACCAAGGCCTAGCATCGATCGCGTGCTTGAGATGGGGTGTGAAACAACACATGGCGTTTGCGCCACACCACAGGCCAGGCATTGGCGGGACGCCCTATGCAGGTTGGGCCCACCGCAATCGGACAACCCTTGCCTGCAACGTCCGCATCAACCCCACACCCACTGCATAGGAGTACTCGATGGCCACCCGAAAAACTGGAAAAGGACTGTCACTCGGCACCAGCGGCGACGGTCGCTACCGCCCCGTTGGCGACGACTGTGAATGCATGTCTGGTCCCGCCGCTGGCACTGCCCTGGTCAACGGCAACACATTTACCCACAAAGCAATTGTTTACGCCAACGTGGACGGCAATGCCGTTTTCGAGGGCGATATCGTCCTCGGCTCCATAGCGGACATGGACCACGACGGCGGCATGCTCGCCCTTTCGGTTGGCATCAGCGACACCAGCAAACGCTGGACCAACGCGACCGTGCCTTTTGAGATCGATCCCGCCCTGACCAACCAAAGCCGTGTCACCGACGCCATTGCCCACTGGGAGGCGCAAACACGAATTCGCTTCGTTGCGCGCACGGCCGCCAATGCAACCTCTTATCCGAACTACATCCGCTTCGTGCCCGGTTCGGGTTGCTCCTCTTATGTGGGCATGCGCGGAGGCCGACAGGACATCACCCTGGGTAGCGGATGCTCCCTGGGCAACACGATCCACGAAATCGGTCATGCCGTAGGGCTGTGGCATGAGCAGAGCCGGGAGGACCGTGACCGTTTCGTGCGCGTGCGCTGGGAAAACATCCTGGAAGGGCGCGAACACAACTTCAGCCAGCACATCGCCGACGGCGACGACCTGGGAAGCTACGACTACGGGTCGATCATGCACTACCCCAGCACAGCGTTCTCCAAGAACGGGCAACCGACGCTGGAAATACTCGGCACCGTACCCGCAGGTGTGATGGTTGGACAACGCAGCGGCCTTTCTGCGGGCGATATCGCAGGTGTGCACATGATGTATCCACCACCCGCCACCCGCCACCCTCAAAGAATCCGTCAAGGACCCGATCACCGACCCAGGAAATACCGTCAAGGAGATCCGCAAAGACCCGATTCAAGACCCGATCACCTTGAAAGAAATGCGCAAGGATCCGATTCAGGACCCACGCACGATCAAGGAGATTCGCAAAGACCCGATTCAGGATCCGCGCACGGTCAAGGAAGCGCGCAAGGACCTGATCCGCGACCCGATTGGGACCGTTCGGGAAAACATCGGAGGTGGTCTGCCGGGCCCCTTTGGCCCGAACCGCGATGCCGGTCTGTCGGCCATGCCATTCATTGCGGCCAGTCCGACCCGCTACCCCGACGCCACCGCCCACTTGCAAGCTGCGTCGGCCGCGGGTGAATACGAGCAGGCACTCGCGCAACTGCAAGAAGTCGAAGCCTTGCTGGCCGAGCAAACGCAGGCTCTGGGCGACCTGTTCCGCCAGCGCGATGAGCTGATGGCGCTGATCGTAGCGCTGGAATCCGGAGGTTGAGTTGATCCTTACCATGTCCTACCCACAGGAGGAGCACACCGAGGCGGTGCTCTCGGGCCTTCGGGCCCAGGGCCTGCCTTGTGCGCTGCTCGACCAGTCAGACTACCCGTCTCGCCGCAGCCTGACCGCTCGGTGGCATGGGCAGGCCGAGCCCGAGGCGCGCATCGAATGCGATGACGGCTGGGTGGCTCTCAAGGATGTGCGGGCCGCATGGTGGCGCCGTACCACCGGCTACCGTGCAGCCAAAGAGGTCACCGATCCGGCCCTGGCCGCGTTTGCGGTCAGCGAAACCCACGAGGCGGTTGAAGGCCTGCTCGACGCGCTGGATTGCCAGTGGATGAATCCCCGCGCCGCCGATACCGCCGCCCACCACAAGCCCTTGCAGTGGACGCGTGCTGCTCAGGCCGGTTTGCAAATGCCGCGTACCCTGATCACCAACGACCCCGGCCAGGCGCGCGCTTTTGTTTCCGAACTCGGTCTGGGCAATGTGGTCGTCAAACCCTTTCTCGCGACACACGACGTCTGGCGCGAAACCCGCAAACTCCAGCCCGAAGACCTGGATCGGTTCGACCAGTTGCGCTATGCGCCGGTCATCCTGCAAGCCTTCGTGGACGGCGTGGACCTGCGCATCACCTGCGTCGGCCAACAACTTTTCACTGCTGAAATCGATGCGCGACAGAGCAGCTATCCGAGTGACATGCGCATGGTTCTGGGGGAATCGAAGATCCGGGGCATTGAACTCCCTGCTCGATTGCAGAAAGCGCTGCGAACCATGATGAGCCGTCTGGGCCTGGAATACGGCGCGATCGACATGCGACGAACCGATGATGGCCAGTACGCGTTCTTCGAGGTCAACCCGGCCGGCCAATGGCTGTTTGCCGAGCACTACACGGGCCTGCCCATCACCGCCGCCGTCACTGCCCACCTGGCGCAACTGGCGGGCTACCGCGCAAAATAGCGTTTTGGTGCCCACCTGTCTGCCCCATGCCAAAGCGAGCAAACCCGTCCGATCTTTCTGTCAGCCTGGAATTGCCCAGCGGTTTTGAACGGTTCGTCGCGTCCAGACTTCGCGTCAGCCTGATCGACATCACGCTGGCCGACACCTCAGCGCGGGTCCTCACTTCGAAGACAGTTGAACAAGTGCTTTGCGAACCGGGCGGTATCCTGCAGATCGTTCTGCCCCACACCACAGCGTCTCTGGCAGCGTCTGGCTGCAGCCTGCAGGCCCATGCCAGCCGCAGCGGCGAGCGCGCATGGGCACGCGGCGATCTTGCAACCACCCAAAGCTGGCCTGTTCGCTCGGGCGCCAGTGCCATTCGGGTGCAATTGAGCCTGATTTGACGAGCCTGATTTGACCCTCTCGCCGCCACCAAAGACGGTCGCAACGCAAAGGGCGTGAACCCATTTGCCAAAAAACGCTCTATCTCGCAGCAAGCCGAAGGCGCACCGATTCAACAGCCTTGGCTTATATTGCGCGATCGCCCTGTATTCAGCCCCCTGTTGCCCCATGCCCTTTTCTGACACTCCATTGTTTGTCCGTGTCGCTAGACAGTTGCTGCGGTGCGGCTTGGCGGCCCTGCTTGCGCTACCCCTTGCAAGCCCCGCACAGGGCCTGTTGGGCAGCCTCACCCAGGTGCGCACCGAGCAGGTCACTGCCGATCTGCTGGCCCACGCGCCGGAGGGCGCCGCAACAGGGAACACCGTCTGGGTGGGTCTGCAACTCCAGCATGCGCCCGAATGGCACACCTATTGGAAAAATTCCGGCGACTCCGGTCTGCCCACCGAACTCCAGTGGACCTTGCCCGAAGGTGTGACCGCCGGACCCATTGCCTGGCCCACTCCCCGCAAGTTTCCGTTGGGCAATCTGGCCAACTACGGCTATGACGGCACGGTGCTGCTGCCTGTGCAATTGACGATTTCACCAGCTTTCAAGGCGGATGAACTCGAGGTAGGCCTGTACGCCGCCTGGCTGGCCTGCCGCAAGGAATGCATACCGGAAGAGGGCGATTTCAAGCTCCGCATACCAACGCAAGGCTCTACCGCCCTGCACGGGCAGGCTTTTGAAGCCGCCTGGGCTGCTGCGCCGCAAGACCTCCATGGCAGCAACAGCAGGCTGCGCCCGGAGCCCCAATTTTTGCAGGTATCACTCGGCGGCTTGCCTACCTTTTGGCAAGGCAAAGACTTGGAGTTCTATCCTGAAATGCCTGGCCTGATCGAGCCAGGCTCTCCTTGGACCCAGGCTTGGGAGGGCGAGCGCTGGTCCGCGAGTGTGCCGCTCTCGCCCCACCGCAGTGACAGTCCGGCCGTTGTGCCCCTGGTGGTTGCGCTGGCCAACCCACCCGGCGAAGGACCCGGCACCACCGGAGCCCGGCTGGAAGTCCCGGTTGAAGGAGAATGGCCTGCCGCCACGCCTTTGCCAGTTGCTGTACCTGACGCCCTGCTGGCCGCACTCGATGCCAATGCAGCCCGCACGGCAGCCCCGGTCAGCCCTTCAGGAGGAGCACCCATCACACTGTGGGCCGCCTTGATGGGTGCGCTCATCGGCGGCATGATTCTCAATCTGATGCCCTGTGTTTTTCCGGTGCTGGCCATCAAGGTGCTGGCTTTTGCACAGCATGCGGACGACAAGGCCGCTCACCGGGCCAACGGCCTGGCCTACACCGCAGGTGTGGTGCTTTCTTTCCTGGCCCTTGGTGGCCTTCTGTTGGGGCTGCGTTCGGCCGGCGAAGCCATTGGCTGGGGATTTCAGCTCCAAAGCCCGACCGTGGTGGCCACGCTGGCGATGCTGTTCACCCTGATCGGCCTGAACCTGGCAGGCCTGTTCGAATTCGGCAACGTACTGCCCAGCAGCGTGGCAAGCCTGCAAGCGCGAAACCCGACAGCCGACGCATTTCTGACCGGTGTGCTGGCCACCGCCATCGCCTCGCCCTGCACTGCACCCTTTATGGGCGCCTCGCTGGGACTGGCGATTGGCCTGCCCACGCTGCAGGCGCTGGCCGTGTTCGGTATGCTGGGACTGGGCATGGCGTTACCCTACCTGGCTGCCAGCTGGTGGCCCGCCGTGGCGCGCCTGCTGCCGCGACCTGGCGCCTGGATGAACACCTTCCGGCAGTTCATGGCTTTCCCCATGTTTGCCACCGTGGTGTGGCTGCTCTGGGTGCTGGGTCAGCAAAGCGGCATCGACGGCGCTGCGGCCTTGCTGATGCTGTTGGTCGTGCTGGCGCTACTGGTGTGGGCACTGGGTCTTCAAGGCCGCACGCGTGTTGCACTCGGCGGGCTTTCGCTGATGGGCCTGCTTTGGCTCGGCTGGTCTGTTGGTCCAAACATCACCCGTGTGCATGAAGCCGGTCCAGACACCGAGGTCGCCACTGCAGTGCAGGGCATGAGCTGGCAAGCCTGGAGCCCTGAGCGCCAGGCCATGCTGCTGGCCGAAGGCAGACCGGTTTTTGTGGACTTCACCGCCGCCTGGTGCGTTACCTGCCAGTACAACAAGCGCACCACACTGGCCAACGCCGAGTTGCTGGCCGAAATGGGTAACAAGAACGTCGCACTGCTGCGTGCGGACTGGACGCGTCGCGACCCGGCGGTCACCCAGGCTTTGGCCGACCTGGGCCGCAACGGAGTACCGGTCTATGCCATCTACAAAAGTGGGCAAGCTCCGCTGATCCTGTCCGAGGTTCTGGCTGTGGAAGAGGTGCGACTGGCGATAGCGGGTCTTTAGGCGCCCGAAGGCCAAACAATGGCTGAACCAAAGGCGTTTCGCTGAATCGCAGGCTGTTTGCCAAAGGAAGTCTCAACATGCTGCTACGCCGTCCCTTCATGACCCGAACACTGGCCTTGGGTGCCGCCGCTGTGCTGCCGTCGATAGCCCCGCGCACAGCACTGGCGGCGGTTCGCATAGGCCAACCAGCACCGGCATTTTCCCTGGTCGATACCGCTGGCAAAACCTTGACGCTGGGACAGTTTCTGGGCAAGCCAGTGGTCCTGGAATGGACCAACCCAGGCTGCCCCTTTGTGCGCAAGCACTACGGTGGCAACATGCAGTCGCTGCAAAAGGACTTCACGGGCCAGAGTGTTGTCTGGCTTGCCATCAACTCCACCCGCGACGACAGCGCCGACTACCTCAGCCCCGCCCAGCTTGGCCGCTGGATGAAGGAGCAGGGTGCCTCCCCCAGCGCCACCCTGATGGACGAAGACGGGCAGGTAGGAGCCGCGTATGGAGCCCGTGTCACGCCACACATGTACATCATCAATGCGCAGGGCGCACTCGTCTACGCTGGCGGCATCGACAGCATCCCCTCAGCGCGCGCCGCTGATATTGAAAAAGCCATCAATCATGTGCGCAACGGTCTGAACGAATTGCTCGCGGGCAAACCCATCAGCGTCCCCACCAGCCAGCCCTATGGTTGCAGCATCAAGTACAAGAACGCCTGAATCAGCCCAAAGGGTGGGTCGATAGGGTTTCATGGGAATAACACGGAAAAGTGCAGGGAACATAGACCCCAATACTCCCGCCTGTATCCTTATACTTCTGCTGTTTGCTCCCCCTTTATGAGCTGGTCTTGCATGTTCCACTTTTCACCCCCAACCACCCTGCCTGAAACCCAGGCGAATCGGGCGCTACGCTTGCGCCGCCGTGGCCTCGCCACGCTGACACTAGGAGCCCTGCTGCTCCTGACCGGTTGCGCCGAAGAACCGACCGGTCCCAACCCTCTGCGCGTTGGCCTGGAAGACGGGCGCCAGCTGTTCGAAAGCCGCCAGGTGCTGATGGTTGACATCCGCGAACCCGACGAACACGCCACCGGCGTGGCCAATGGCGCCGTGCTGCTGCCCATGTCGCAGCTGAACCAGCGTGTGAACGAGATCCCCAAAGACCCGGCGCAACCTGTGCTGATCATCTGCAACACACAGAACCGTTCCAGCAAAGTGGTGGAAGCATTGCAGGAAGCCGGGTGGACCAATGTGCGCTATGTACACGGCGGCATGAGCACATGGGCCCGCAACGGCTGGCCGATGATCAAGCCTTTCGGCCTGCCCAAGTCCTGATCTCCTCAGCTGCGCTGGCCACCCGCGGTCGGTCCGCGCCCTAGAGCGCGTTCGTCTGACGCGGCGCCTCCACGCCATAAGTCAGCACCACGCTGCTGCCATCCACCACCGTCAAATGAACCGTCGTGCGGCGGAACAACCAGTGCCGGTCCATCGTGGTACTCACGGTCGCACCCCGGCGTTTGCTGCTGAGTTCCAGACCATAGCGGGCGCGCAGCGAGGCGTATACCCGCTGAGCGAGTGCGCGGGCAGCTTCGGGCGAGCCGGTGTCAGACCGCAAAACCACGCTTTGCAGCCGCTCACGCTCAAACAAGAAATGAACGACGAAGTCGCCGCCTGCAATGTCCTGGCTGGGTACTTCCAACAAGGCCTGGGGAGTCTGCGCCAAAGTGGTTGGCCTGCTGGGTATGGCCTCCACGATCTCCTGCCGTACCTCGGCGGGGCTTGCCCCTGCGGGAACTCCCCTCCAAAGGGCTTGGGCAGAGGCTGCCGAAGTCAGAAACAACAGAACAAAGCTCAGCAGGCGCAATTTCATATCAAAAAATGGGACCCCGCAAACGGGGTGAAGTTCAGGCGATGACCTCTTATATCGGAAGGCACACGAATACGACAATGGCGGAGGAAAAATGCCAGCGCCCGCCATGGCCTTGCGATCGGCTTTCTGGCTTTGTACAGCGGCACTCTCACCGATGACCACTGCGAAAACCATGCGCCAGATTCTGCATTCCCTGCGCTTTCAGATCGGTGTCTGCACCGCTTTGGCCCCCAGCCTAACGCCGCCCGTGGACTCGGCAGATGCAGGCGGGATAATCTTGACTTCCATCGACGATACCGCAACGGACACCCCATGAGCTTCGCCCCCCTGCAGAACGACACCTTCCTGCGCGCCTGCCTGCGCCAATCCACCGACC
>DAIOEI010000085.1:0-3753 GCA_036746335.1 Hydrogenophaga sp.
ACGTGCCCGAAGGCCGGGGCATCTTCGGCAACCTGAGCGTGAAGGAAAACCTGCAAATGGCGGCCCGAGCGGGCACCCGAGGCCAACGCGACTGGACCTACGACCGCGTGCTCGAAACTTTCCCCCGCCTCGCCGAGCGCCTGGGCCACGGCGGCCAGCAGCTCAGTGGCGGCGAGCAGCAAATGCTGACCATCGGCCGCGCGCTGATGACCAACCCCGACGTGCTGATCCTCGACGAAGCCACCGAAGGCCTGGCACCGCTGATCGCCCGCGAGATCTGGCGCATCTGCGGCCTGATCCGCGAAAGCGGCATCAGCAGCGTCATCGTGGACAAGGCCTGGAAACAGGTCACGCAGATCACCGACCGAAATGTGATTCTGGTTAAGGGTGAGGTGGTGTTTGAAGGCAGCTCGGAAGAACTGCTGTCCCGGCCCGAACTGCTGGAGCAGTACCTGGGCGTCTGACATACACTCCAAGCCATATTCAAGCAGACGACTGATGGTGGGAGGCGTGATGAAGATATGGGGAGCTGTTTTGTTTTTCCTGGGGTGCGGAATCGCTGCCAGTTTGAGTGCGAATACACCACCCCCGGTCATGAGAGCAGAGGCCACGCCAGCGCAGGTCGCCAACATGATTCAAGAAGCCGCAAAATCAGGCGACGATATATTCAAAGCGTCGCCGGGCTACGTCGGCTTCAATGCGGTGCCGGGAAAAGGCTATCGGACCATCTTCACCATTCGGGGAGAACGACATGCCTCCCACAGCGGCGCCGCCAAAGCCATGGCCATTGGCACCGTCGGTGACGAAAGCGGTGGCAAGGTAATGTTCTGTATCGCTGAAGAAAAGCGACCCCCCATCGGACCGATTTCCTTGACCTGTGCGACCAGCGGTGCATTTCACGTTGAAACTGCCAAGGAAGTGATCGTTCGGTTTGGACTGGGCTCACTGGAGAACATCGATGTCACGGGCGTGAGCATCGAGGTAACAACCGAAGGCGCCCACAGCGGGTTTTGGGTGTTCGGCAAACTGATACCTGCCCTGATTGGCGCAGCGATGCTGGGATACTGGTTTTTCGTTTTGCGCCGATGAGCCTACAAGGCGACCAAACATTGGTTTGCGCTGCGTTACAACAACAGCCGCAGCTCCCGCGCCGCATCCAGCAGCAAAGGCAACAAGTCCTTGCGCATCGACACCGGCTCCAGTCTGTCGGGCGACGCCACGACGTTCAGGGCCGCCACGGTCTGGCCTTTCATGTTTCTGAGCGGTACCGCCAACGCGTGCACACCCAGCTCATGCTCTTCGCTCGCCACCGCAAAGTCGTCGGCCTTCACCTGCGCCACGGCAACGCGAAACGCTTTGTGGTCGATGGTGGTCTTCGGCGTCAGACGCGGCAGTTCACGCCCCTTGAGCCAGGCGCTGAAATCGGCGCGCGGCAGGGCCGCCAGCAGCACGCGACCGGTGGAGGTGGCATGCACCGGCAGACGCGCCCCCAGGTGCAGGCCGTAGGCCATGAGCCGCTGCCCGCCCACCGACGCACTGCGCGCCACGATCACGACCTCGTCCCCGTCCAGCACCACGGCTGAAAACGATTCGCGCGTCTGCGCCGCCAACCGATTCAGCGTGGGCTGCAGCAGGCGCGGCAGGCGGGCTGAAGACAAGTAGCTGCCCGAAAAGCGAAGCACTTTGGCCGAGAGCCAGTAGTGGGTGCCGTCGGTGTCCAGATAACCGAGGTAGGCCAGCGTGAGCAGGTGGCGCCGGGCGGCGGCCCGGGTGAGGCCGGCGCGCTCGGCGGCCTGTGTGGCATTCAGGCGCTGGCGCTCGGTGTCGAAGCTTTCCAGCACGGCCATGCCCTTGGCCATGCCTTCGATGAAGTCGGCTTTGGCAATCTGTCGGGGTTCAGCATTCATAGTGCGCGATGATCGCACAAACTTGTTGATGATCGCGCAGGAGTAGGGTTGACTGGTTGAGCCAGTCGGTGTCTCTGCCTACCCTTCAGGCTTCAATAACCACATACCCACGCCCGCGATGCCAAAGCGAGCGAACCGCCGAACCGGCTCTGCCGGGCGGCAGGTTCCGCCCCCTTGGGGGTGACGCCAAAGGCGGCGCGGGGGGAACCATACCTATGCGTACCCAGGTCGCCATCATCGGCGCAGGCCCGTCCGGCCTGTTGCTCGGTCAGTTGCTGCACAAGGCGGGCATCGACGCCGTCATCGTGGAGCGCCAGAGCCCAGACTACGTGCTCGGCCGTATCCGCGCCGGCGTGCTGGAACAGGTGGCCACCGACCTGCTGGACGAAGCCGGCGTGGGGCAGCGCATGCACGCCGAGGGCCTGGTGCACACCGGCTTTGACATGCTGTTCAACGGCGAGCGCCACCGCATCGACCTCGAAAAGCTCACTGGCGGCAAGAAGGTGATGGTCTATGGCCAGACCGAGGTGACGCGCGACCTGATGGACGCCCGAACGGCTGCTGGCCTGCCCACGGTGTACGAAGCCTCCAACGTGCAGGTGCACGACTTCGACACCAAGTCCCCGCGCGTGACCTACGAGAAGGACGGACAGAACCACGTGATCGATTGCGATTTCATCGCCGGTTGCGACGGCTTTCACGGCGTGTGCCGCGCCAGTGTGCCGCGCGGTGCGATCAAGGAGTTCGAGAAGGTTTACCCGTTTGGCTGGCTCGGGCTGCTCTCGGACACGCCGCCGGTGCACCACGAACTGATCTACGTGAACCACCCGCGCGGTTTTGCGCTGTGCTCGCAGCGCAGCGCCACCCGCAGCCGCTATTACCTGCAGGTGCCACTGACCGACAAGATCGAGCAGTGGAGCGACGACGCGTTCTGGGCCGAGCTCAAGCTGCGCCTGGACCCGGAAGCAGCCGCCCAACTGGTGACCGGCCCCAGCCTTGAGAAAAGCATCGCGCCACTGCGCAGCTTCGTGACCGAGCCGCTGCGTTTTGGCCGCATGTTCCTGGCGGGCGATGCCGGCCACATCGTGCCGCCGACCGGCGCCAAGGGCCTGAACCTCGCCGCGACCGACGTGAAGTACCTGAGCAACGCATTGGTCGAGTTTTACGGCGATAAGAGCGAGTCTGGTATCGACAGCTATTCCGAGCGCTGTTTGAAGCGCATCTGGCGCGCCGAGCGTTTCAGCTGGTGGTTCACTTCGATCATGCACAACTTCCCGGACGAAGGCGCGATCAACGGCAAGCTGCAACAGGCCGAGCTGGACTACCTGATGCACTCGGAAGCGGGGCTGAAGACCATTGCCGAAAACTACGTGGGCCTGCCGCTCGACTTTGGTGGGTGAGCGCAGCGAACCGAGCCCTGTCACTTGCGCGCGCTGCCCTGAGGAACATGGCGGTACATTGACGCTCACGTCAACCGGTACTGCCATGTCACCCACCCCATCTTCCCCCATCAAAACCCTCAAACCCCTGCGCGGCGTGCGCGTGCTGAGCCTGGCGCTCAACCTGCCCGGCCCGGCCGCGCTGATGCGCCTCAAGGCCATGGGCGCGAACTGTCTCAAGGCCGAACCACCCGGGCCGCAGGGCGCCAGCGGCGACCCCATGGGCCAGTACAAGCCCGAGGCTTATGCAAGCCTGCACGACGGCATCAAGGTCGTCACCATCGACCTCAAGTCCAACCAGGGCCAGGCCCGGCTGCAACGGGAACTCGCGCGCACCGACGTGCTGCTGACCTCGTTCCGCCCTTCGGCGCTGAACAAACTCGGACTGGGCTGGAAGGCGCTGCACA
>DAIOEI010000085.1:3853-8196 GCA_036746335.1 Hydrogenophaga sp.
CAGCTCGCAGGGCCAAGGTACGCCATTGACCACCATGTTCC
This sequence comes from Hydrogenophaga sp., assembly GCA_036746335.1. Taxonomy (GTDB): domain Bacteria; phylum Pseudomonadota; class Gammaproteobacteria; order Burkholderiales; family Burkholderiaceae_C; genus Hydrogenophaga. The sequence goes on from DAIOEI010000085.1 coordinate 3,895, forward strand.
AGCCGGCCACGCACGAAGCGATCAGCCGCTTCCTGGCGGGCAAAACCCGACGCCAGCTTGACCAGCTTGCGACCGCGAAGGACATCCCGCTGCACACACTGCCGGCCTGAGCGGTTGCGCAAGGGGCAGTCACCCTGCCTTGCCCCATGCCCTCTGAGCCCCGGCGCTGGGCGCGCTGCGCGGGCGCTCAGGCAGCAAGGCGGGTGCGCTGCAACCAGCGCCGCACGCCCTCGCCCGCGCGCACACCGCTGGCCAGGCAGGCGGTCAGCAGGTAGCCGCCGGTGGGCGCTTCCCAGTCGAGCATTTCGCCGGCGCAGAACACGCCCGGCAGCGCTTCGCACATCAGGTGCTCGTCCAGCGCTTCGAACAACACGCCGCCTGCGCTGCTGATGGCTTCGTCCAGCGGGCGCGCGGCCACCAGCGGCAGCGGCAAAGCCTTGATGGCAGCCGCCAGGCGTCGGTGGTCGTTCATGCCCTCCTTGCCCAAGACCTCGTACAACACGGCGGTCTTGATGCCCTCCAGCCCGAGCCGGCTCTTGAGGTGGCTGGACAAGGAGCGCGAACCCCGCGGATGCGAAACCTCGCGGGCCACCCGCTCCAGAGGGAAATCCGGCAACAGATCGAGCAACAAGGTCGCATGACCGCTGCGGATGATTTCGTCGCGCAGGCCCGCCGAGGCAGCGTAGATCAGACTGCCCTCCACGCCGGTGGTGGTGGCCACAAACTCGCCCTTGCGTTCGAAGACCGGCCCCTGGGAAGGCTGAAAGCGGATCGCCACCGTCTTGAAGGGCTGGCCGGCAAAGCGGCTGCAGAAGTGCGCGCTCCAGCCGACCGGGCGGGCAGGTACTGCCTGCACCGGCCAGGCTGAGCCCTCGGGCGCCTGTGGCGCCAGGGCCAAATCAAAACCACAGTTGGAGGGCAGCAGCGGCGCCACCGCCACGCCGCGCGCAGCCAGCAGCGGCACCCAGGCGCCGTTGGAGCCCAGCCGGGCCCAGCTGCCACCCCCCAGGGCGAGCAACACCGCCTGCGCCTGCACCCGCGTTTGCCCCTGGGGCGTTTCAAAGCGCAGGGCCTTCCCATCGGGCGCCCAGCCCAGCCAGCGGTGGCGCATGTGGAACTGCACCGCCGGTGCACCTTCCCGTCCGATGCCGTCTGGTCGGCGCAGGCGCTGCAGCCAGGCGCGCAACAAGGGCGCGGCCTTCATGTCGGTGGGGAACACCCGGCCGGAACTGCCCACAAAGGTCTCCACGCCGAGCCCGGCCGCCCAGGCGCGCACCTCGTGGGCACCAAAGTTGTTGAGCAAGGCTTCGATCTGCGCGCGCCGGGCGCCATAGCGCTGGGCAAACAAGTCGGCACCCTCCGAATGGGTGAGGTTCAGCCCCCCTTTGCCCGCCAGCAGAAACTTGCGCCCCACCGAGGGCATGGCGTCAAACAGGTGCACCGAAACGCCCGAGCGCGAAAGCACTTCAGCCGCCATGAGCCCGGCCGGGCCACCTCCCACCACAGCCACCTCAACAGACAGATCGGGCACAACAAGAGCGGGTTCGTTCACAGCGGTTCGGCTTCAACAGGAATTTCAATCAGGCGCCCCTGGGCATTGATGAACGCCAGGCGCACAGTTGCGCCGGGGCTGGCCTGGACGAGTGCGCGATGGTAGCGCTGCAGTTGCTCACGCAGCCCGGTCTGGCGCTCGGGATGCACGGCGGACTTGAAGTCCAGCACCCACCAGTGGCCGGTGTCGGTGCGGCGCACCAGCCGGTCCAGCCGGTGCAACTGGCCCTGCCCCCAAAGGTCCACCTCGTTGCCCCAGTGGTTCAGCTGGGTCGCATCCCAGGCCCAGGCGGCTTCGCCGCCCAGCATGGCCTGGGCCATGGCCAGAGCTTCGCGGGCATGGGCGGGCGCCAGGTCGAACTCCCGGGCCACCGCCTGCCAGTGCACATCGCTCCAGGCAAAACCCGCCAGCGGTGTGGGCACCCATTGCAGCAAGCGGTGCAGCGCCAGGCCCATGCGGGTTCGATGGTCGTCTTCTGTGGCTTGCTCCAGGGATACCCGGGGGGTTTCAGAGGGCGGGCTGGCCTGAGGCTGTGCCAGCGCAGCGGAAGCGGTGGATGGGGAGGGCGAAGAAAGGCTGGGCAGGTCCAGCAGGGTCCATGAGGCCGCTTCGGCATCAGCGGCGCCAGCGGCATCCAACGGCAACGCAGCGGGCTCGGGCTGCACCTGGGGCGCCAGCCGCTGCCACCAGGTGGGCGCAGCGGCGCGCTGGTGCGGCTGCACGCTGGAGACCACCAGGCGCGACCCAGCCCTGGTGAGTGCCACGTACAGCGCGTTCAGCTCTTCGAGCGAGCGCGCCTTCTGCTCGGCGGCCAGCAGGTCGGTGGTGCAGGCGGGTGCCTGTTTTTCGCTGGCCAGGAAAACGAAACGCAGCGGCTCTGGCGCATGGCCGGGCCAGTCGACCAGCACACCCATGCTCTGCGGGTTGGGGGGTTTGGCGTCGGTGTCCAGCAGCAGCACGGTGTGCGCTTCCAGACCCTTGGCGCCGTGGATGGTGAGCAGGCGCACCGCCTGCGCCTGAGGGGTCTGCGGCAGCCGGATGCCACCGGCCTTGAGCGCACGCACAAAACGGTAGGCGGTCAGGTAGCGGCCGCCGTCCTGCGCCAGCGACTGGGCCAGCAGCGCACGCAGCGAGGTCAACACCGGTGGGCACAGTCGTGCCGGCACGGCGGCGGCGTAGCGGGCAAACACGTCGCCATCCCTGAACAGGGCGGCCAGCGCGTCGTGTGGCGGCAGTGTGGCCAGCCATTTTTGCCAGCGGGCCAGGCGCTGGCCGGCCTGCTGCAGCTGCGCGTCGATGGTGGGGTCGTCCGAGGCGTCGGGATTCGCGCCTTGCAGCAGCGCCCACCAGGTGGTGCGCGGGCGCGGCGTGCCGGTGCGAGCCTGCGGGTCGCCGGAGCCAAGGGGCGCTGCGTCCGCGCGGCGGCCCAGGCGGGCCACACGCGCCAGCGCATCGTCGCCCAGGCCCAACAGCGGCGAGCGCAGCGCACGCGCCAGGCTCAGGTCGTGCGCGGGAGAGACCAGCGCGTCCAGCAGGGCCACCACGTCTTGCACGGCTGGCGCGTCGCTCAGGTCTTGCTTCTCGGGCTGTTCACAGGCGATGCCGCGCTCGGCCAGGGCTTCGTGCAGCCAGCCCAGGCGCTCGCGTTTGCGCGAGAGCACCATGACATTGTTAGGTTTCAGTGTGCCGCTGCCCAGTTCGGTGGCCAACCAGTCGGCGGCCTGCCGGGCCTCCAGGGCGCTGAAGCTGTCTTCTGGCTCCACGCGCGGGGTGTTCAGGCTGTCGCGCCATTCAGGCTCGTGGTCATTGTCGTTGTGGCCGACCTCGCCGCGATCGCGCAGGATCTGCGGCAGTGCCAGCACCTCGCCCGCATCCTGGCTTTCGGTGGTGTGGGCGCGAAAGCCTTCGTAGTCGGCGTCTTGTGCGGCGGTGACCATCACCGCATTGAGAGCGTCCACCACGCCGATGGCGCAGCGGCGGGTGTGGTCGCAACTGAGCAAGGCGCCACCCAGCCCGTCCACCACAAAGGCCTGCGCCGCCTTGAAGACCTGGGGCTCGGCGCGGCGGAAGCGGTAGATGGACTGCTTGGGATCACCGACCAGAAAGACCGCGGGCGCTTCGCCCGAGCCCGCGCCCGCGTAGGCCGAGAGCCAGCCGTAGAGCGCCTGCCATTGCAGCGGGTTGGTGTCCTGGAACTCGTCGATCAGCAGGTGTCGCACGCGCGCATCCAGCCGCTGCTGCATCCAGCCCGAAAGCTCGGTGTCGCCCAGCAGGCGGCGGGCGGCAGCCTCCACATCGCTCATGTCCACCCAGCCGCGTTCGCGCTTGAGTTCGCTGTAGGCGGCCAGCAATTCGCGGGTGAGGCGGGTCATGCGCTGCTGGTGTTGCCAGGCTTGGTGCTGACGCTGGGCGCTGAGCAAGCCTCGCAGCTCAGCCTCCGCCTCCTGCGCGGCGGCGTACTTGGCCAGGTGGTTGCTGAGCCGGTCTTCGTCTTTGACAAAAAAAGCCTTGCGCAGCGCCGCCAGGCGGGCGCTCAGGTGCTCGGGTGCGTCGTCTTGGGCAAACGCGTCCACCACCGCGTTGGCGGCTTTTTGAGGCGTCTTGTTGGTTTCACCGCCCAGCTGCCGGGCCCAGGCCAGCCAGCGGGTACGGGCCACATCCCCGCCCAGAGCCATTTCGGGCCGCTCCAGGTGCGCCCACTGCGGGTAAAGCGCGCCAAAAGCTTGCACCGACGTGACCACGATCCCCTG
>DAIOEI010000086.1:0-8177 GCA_036746335.1 Hydrogenophaga sp.
AGATGGACACGCCACTTCGTAACGTAAAACCCAATATCGTTCAGTCGATTCGCGCTTATGGCGTGAAAGACCTGCAGGCTTGCGCCGAGCAGTTGGGGCATCACTTCCTCTATGCCAACCTGGCCAAGGCCCAAAGCAAGCAGGATGTGCTGGACTTGATCGCGGCGCAATACACTTTGCCTGCACATTTCGGCAAGAACTTTGATGCACTCTACGACTGCATGACAGATCTGGTCCACAAGTCCGGGCCCCAAACCGGCTTCATTGTGGTGCTGGAGCACATTCCTGCCCACGCGAAATTTGACAAGGAAGCGCGAGAGCAGCTGCTGGACATCTTTCGCGATGCAGCCGATTACTGGGGGGATCGCAAAATCCCCTTCCGCTGCTTCTATTCGTTTTCAGTGGCACGCGCGCCCAAAGGCGAAGAGCCGATTGCGATCGAAAGCGACGACCCGATGCCAACCGACAAGATCCTCGATGTCAGCCCGATGGCGCTGCGCATGAGCAGCCCGTTCAATGCCGGATATTGGCTGACGGCGGCTTGATCCTGACCCACCCCCTAGCCGCCTTCGGCGTCACTCGTTCAAAGAGCAGCACTGGCGGCGCGGCAAAGCCGGTTAAGTTGTGCCCTTGAAAGAAAAAAGCCGCTGCATCGCAGCGGCTTTTTCATGCTTGTGTGTTTTCTATTGAACGGCTTGTGCCAAAGCCACGTATTCGGCCACCGGCACTTCTTCGGCGCGGCGTTGCAGATCGAAGTGGCCAGCGAAGTTACGGGCTTCCAGCCACTTGCCCAGCGTGTTGCGCAATATCTTGCGGCGTTGGCTGAAGGCCGTCTGCACCAGTTCGCCGTAGAGGTTCACATTCATCTGCGGTGGTTGCGGCAGCGGCACCATGCGCACGACGGCGCTGTCGACACGTGGAGGTGGATCGAAGCTCTCGGGCGGAACGAACAGCACGTTTTCCATCATGTACCGCCATTGAAGCATCACTGTCAGGCGGCCGTAGTCACTGGTGCCAGGCGCGGCCACCATGCGATCAATCACTTCTTTTTGCAGCATGAAATGCTGGTCTTGGACCACAGCCACATGATCTAGAAGGTGGAACAGGATGGGGCTGGAGATGTTGTAGGGCAGGTTACCCACAACACGGATTTTGGCCTGCCCGGGATTCGACCGCCCCAGGGATGATGCCATTTGATCCGGCGCCATACAGATGCGCTCGGCCAGGGCCGTGAAGTTCACTTTGAGCACATCGGACTCGACCACGCTGAGCTGGCCATGCGTGCGCAACCGCGCAGCCAAATCGCGGTCAAGTTCGATCACCGTCAGATATCCCAGCCTTTCCACCAATGGCTGCGTCAGGGCAGCCAAGCCGGGGCCTATTTCAACAACCGCTTGACCCGCAAGCGGTGCAATGGCCGCGACGATCGCATCCACGACGCCTCCATCGCTCAGGAAGTGCTGGCCAAAGCGCTTGCGCGCGATGTGCTTCATGCGCTGCCTGTCCAGACACTGCGCATCACAGCCGAGGTGCTTCGCGGTACTCCACGAAGGCGCGGCTGCGAACGTCTTGCGCCCACCGTTGCAAGACTTCCTGGGCTTTCTCTTGCTGAACCTGCTCCCGCAGCAAGGCCCTTTGCTCACGGGGCTCCAGCTGCAAAGCCCTGCGCTCGTCCACCCGGATCAGATGAACACCAAAACGGCTCACCAGAGGATCGGATACGGCCCCAGGGGCCAGTTGATCCATGACCGCTTCAAACTCCGGTACAAACTGGCCTGGACCCACCCAACCCAGATCGCCGCCCTCCCGGGCAGAGCCGTCCTGACTGTGTTCACGCGCCAGCGCCTCAAAGCTGGCCTGCCCGGCAGCCATCTGCTGCCGCCAAAGTCCCATGCGTTGTATGGCAGCCGACTGATCTGCAGCCGATTCGACACGCAACAAGATATGACGCGCCCGGGTCTGAGTGACCGTGAACTCGGGCAAGCCCGGTTGCCGCTTGCCCAGTACTTTGAGGACATGAAAGCCTGCCGCGCTGCGAAGCGGCCCGGCGACCTCACCCACAGCCAAGCTCTGGGTGTTTTCGACGAACAACTCGGGCAGGCGTTGTGCGCTGCGCCAGCCAAAATCCCCGCCTTGCACGGCTTCCGGCGCATCTGAAGCCTCGCGTGCCAGCGTCGCAAAATCGACGCCCTGGCGCGCACGGTCTGCCACCGATTGGGCTTTGGCCTGTAGCGTGGAAACCGCCTGGGCATCCGTGCCCTCCGGAACCAGCACCAGCACATGAGCCAAACGAAGCTCCGGACTGAGGTCTTGAGCGGCCAAGCGTTCGCTCAAGCGGGCTTCGACGTCGGCATCGGATACCCTGACCTGCGACTGCACTTCTCGTTCTCTAACGCGTTGCAAAAGAATCTGCCCACGCAACTCTTCGAGCAAACGGGTACGGTTTACGCCTTCGGCAGCCATGCGTTCGCGAAAAGCCTCGAGACCCATGCCATTCTGGGCCGCCAAGGCCTGCTCGGCCTGCAGCAAAGTGGCCTCATCCACCCGCAAGCCCATCGCCTGAGCCTCTTGTTGCTGAGCGCGCTCGGCAATCAACTGCTCCATCACCAGCCTGGCCAGCTCGGGTCTGTCTGGCAGACTGGCTCCGGAGTTGGCGTATTGCTGCTCTACGCGCAGCACCCGCCTGCGTACCTCGATGTTCGTGACCGGTTCGGAATTGACCAGGGCAACGATGTAATCGACCGTTTGGGTAGAAGCGCCGCTCGCGCCGTCTTTAGCGGCCAGCCGGTCACTGATGCGCAGCCCCGAGCCTTGTGCACCGACCCCGCCCGATGCCAGCAGCACACAAAGAGCCAGCAAACCAACATATAAGCTTTTCATGGAGCGAATGGTCAACATCAGTCGTAACGCTGGAACCGGCTGGGAGGAAGAACCTCTTCACGCAGATACTGGTACTGCGGCACAGTCTGTTGCAGGGTCTGCAGAGTGCTCGACCCCAGTCGGGAGAATCCGTTGAACTCCAGCTGGAACAAGATACTCTGATTGGCTGCGGTGGTGCTTTGTTGCAAACGGGACACCACCACGCGACCCAGCCAGCAACCAGCGTCGTACTCGAAGCCCGCTACCAGATCGACGATCTTGCGATCGCGCATGCTGTAGTTCATCCGGCCCACGGTGTACCACTGGCCCGGACCCAGGGCTTTGCCGGGCACTTTGGCTGGCGCATCACCAAACAGCGCAGATACCGGCCACTGCCAACCCAGGTCCAGCTGTTCGCTCACGCCGCGCTTGGTACGGTAGGCGGCGCTGAGCACCCGGTAAGGTCCGGGGGTATAAGCCGCAGACACGGTCGATCGCACACTTTCACTAGCTTTGGGGTTGTACTGCAAGGTGGCACCAAATTTCCAAAGCGGGTCCCACTGAAACCGGGCGTCAAACAAAGTATCACTGAGCCTCTCGCCAGTTGGTGTTCTACCTGGCAAAACTACGTTTTGCTCTTCAAAAAGCAAGCGCTGGGCTATGCCCAAGCGCATGACCTCTGCCCCAGTTCGGTCGCTCAGAAGCTTCGATTCAAGACCCAAAGTCACCCCACGGGTATCAGACACCCTGTCGTTCCCGCTGAAGACGTTTTCCGAAAACATGGTTCCGAGGTTGAAGTCCCGGGAGCCCGAGTCAAAATTCGGTAGCTCACTTTGGTCCCGGAAGGGCGTCCAGGTGAAGAAAGCGCGAGGCTCTAGCGTCTGTACGTAGTCGTCACCGAAGAAAGTCGTGCTCCTCTCAAATATCAATCCACTGTCCAGACTGACCGTGGGGACAGCGCGGTTCACGTTCGATTGTTGGCCGTTGGTTCCATCAAATTGATATTGCGCCATATTCAACCTGGCTTTGGGCTGAAGGAACCAGCCTGGCTCCTGCCAACGGCGGGTGAGCTCGGACACCATCAGACTGCGGTCACCCTGAAAACGGGCTTGCACACCGGAAACCAATGAAGACCGTTCAAACCGCGTCCATTCCGAATCCACTCGGAAATTCCAGCCTGTCTGTCTCAGGTTGCTCTGACGATAGCCCAACCGCAAGGAAGGTAGTCGATCGTAAGGAGCAGAAATACGCGAACCTTCGTTTTGCAGGGTTTGCCATTTATAGGCCCCCGCTTGAAACGACCAAGGCCCTCGCCGCCAGTCCAGCTCTCCCTCACTGGGCAGCAGGCGGCGGGTCAGTTGGGTGATGGAACGCGGAAAATCCCGCCAGTAGTTGTCATCACCCACCCGGTTGAGGTTCACGCGCAAGCCCAGAGGGCTGCCGCCTGCCAGCGGCCCGGTCAATGTCTGGGTGTGTTGCAAGGCATAAGCCCAGCGATCGCGCTCGCGAAGCCGGTCCGAAGGCAGGAAAGCACCGCGCACTTCACCCATGTAACTGGGTTGCAGATACCGGAACTCGCCCGCGAGGTCCACTCCCCGTTTGGACATCACGGTAGGAATGAGCGTGGCATCAAAGTTGGGCGCCAGGTTCAGGTAATAGGGCGCCGTCAGCTGAATACCGCTTTGGCTGTCAATCGCCATGCTCGGCGGCAACACGCCCGATTTGCGTTTGTCTGACAACGGAAAGCTGAGATAGGGTGCTGCAAGAATAGGCACGCCTTTGAACTCCAGCACGCCTCCCTTGGCCGTGCCCACTTCTTCCACATTGTCCAGCTCGATGCGGTCAGCGCGCACCATCCAGTCGGGCAGCCAGCTGGCGCCAGGTGGCCTGGGGCATGTGGAATAACGCCCGTCGTGCACAAGCGTGGTGTCCTTGTCCAGAAAATCAATGCGGCTGGCATCGCCGCGGGCGTCGTTCTTCAACAGCTCATAAACCGGCTGGGAAAAATGGCCCTTGTTCGTCTCCACATTGATCTGCAACTCCGGGCCCTCGAAACGATCCCCGTTGCGGTTGATCTTCACATTGCCCGTCGCCTTGGCGTCCTGGGTGCGCCGATCGAGCTCAATGCGGTCGGCGCGGATGACCGCATCGTGCCGGCGCAGCTCGACGTCGCCCTCGATCACCGTCAGACCATCTGCTTTGCCTTCCATGCGTTCGCCCGAGACAAAACTGGGCAAGAGCGACTGGACATCCTTCGGGAGCGTTTCCTGCAAGGCAGCGCCAGGGCGCAGCCGCAACGGAGACTGTGTGTCCTGATCGACGCCCTGAGCCAACACCGCAGGCGCACCCACACTCAGGGCCAACAGCGCCAGCACATGGCGAACGGCATGAGCGACGGGCGTCGGCAAGGGGTGTTCAAGTCCGTGCGGGCGGTTCAGAGAGCGGATGGGGGTAGGAACGGGTTTCAAGGCGGTGTGTGGCAAAACGGCCGTCTTTGGTGCTGTCATACATCGGCCCTTGACTGAACAAAGACCACGGAAGGAGCGCCACGGGCCCGTCGGCGCTGCAGTGAATTCGTAGAATCACGGGACATTATCCTATGCCGTCTGTTTTGCGCCAGCCGCCCAGCGCAGCCCTCCCCGAAGACCGCCCCCATGCCATCCCACACCCCTCCTGTCGCGTGGAGCTCGCCCGAGCGGGAAGCCGCCTTTGAACGTTGGCTCGCGCCATTGCTGAGCGATCACCACTTGCTGGAACCCACGCTTCGGCCGGCTTCGGCCGATGCCAGCTTTCGCCGCTATCTGCGCATCGACACCCAGCTGGGCGGCAGCCGCATCATCATGGATGCGCCACCGGACAAAGAAGACTGCAAGCCTTTTGTCAAAGTGGCTGCTTTGATGCAAGACGCTGGTCTGCTGGTGCCTCAGGTGCTGGCCTGGGACGAACTCGAGGGATTCATGCTGCTCAGCGACCTCGGCGCGCAAACCATGATGGAGCAGATCGACACAGCAGATCCGCAAGCCACCCACGCCCGCTACCTGCAGGCGGTGGATGCATTGCTGGCCTGGCAACTGGCCTCCCGGCCCGGTGTGTTGCAGCCGTATGACGAGCCGCTGATGCGCCGCGAGCTGCAGCTGTTCCCCGACTGGTACTTCGCGCAGCACCGCCAGACCACGCTGCAAGGCAAAAATGCTGAAACCCTGCACAAGGCTTTTGACAGCATCGTCAAACGCTGCCTGGCCTCACCGAGTGTGTTCGTGCACCGGGACTTCATGCCCCGCAATCTGATGATTCCCCACACTCCAACGGCCGCGCAACCACTGGGCGTGCTCGACTTCCAGGACGCAGTGCATGGCCCGATCACCTACGACATCGCCAGCCTGATGCGCGATGCCTTCCTCAGCTGGGAAGAAGATTTCGTCATCGACATCACCATCCGCTACTGGGAGAAGGCCCGCAAAGCCGGGCTGATGGATTTTGAAGACTGGCACAGCGACTTCGGTGCCTTCTACCGCGCGGTCGAATGGATGGGCCTGCAGCGGCACCTGAAGGTGGCCGGCATCTTTGCCCGCCTGACGCTGCGCGACGGCAAGCCCAAATACCTGGCCGATGCGCCCCGCTTCATCCACTACATCCGCAGCACCACCCACCGTTATCGCGAACTCGGTCCGCTGCTAAAGCTGATCGATGAAGTAGAGGGACTGCAAGCGGCCAGCGGCTACGCATTTGGTCGCGTCTGAACCGGATCGACACCGCATGCCACGCTTTTACTGCCCGGTTGCGCTGTCCGCCGGCACCGAGATGGACCTGCCGGCCACGGCCGCGCGCCACGTGCAGGTGTTGCGCCATCAACCGGGAGACGGCATTACCCTCTTCAACGGCGAAGGAGGGCAGTGGCAGGCCACCATCGTGCGCATGGGTCGCAGCGATGTGGTGGTGCGGGTCAACAGTTTTGACGCCATCGAACGCGAACCGACCCTTCAAGTGCACTTGGCTTTGGGCATGCCGGCCAACGAGCGCATGGACTGGCTGGTGGAAAAAGCCACCGAACTCGGCGTGGCCAGCATCCAGCCCCTGCAGACCGCACACACCGTGCTCAAGCTTTCGGGCGAGAGGGCAACCAAGAAGCAGCAGCACTGGCAAGCCGTGGCCGTGGCCGCCTGCGAACAATGTGGCGGCAACCGCGTGCCGCTCATCCATCCGGTGGCCAACCTCTCGGCCTGGTTGGCCTCAACGGGGAACGGGCGCAGCGCAGGCCCGCTTCAGTTGGTGTTGTCGCTCGCGGAAGGTGCACGCCCAATCGCCGAGCAGCTGGCGAGAGGGCCCGGCAACGGCAGCGAACCTCTGCTGGCGGTCTGTGTGCTCAGTGGCCCGGAAGGCGGGCTTTCAGCCCAGGAAGACAGCGCCGCCAGCGCCGCAGGCTTCTTGCCGACCACCCTGGGGCCCCGCGTGTTGCGGGCAGAAACGGCCGCCTTGAGTGCGCTGGTTCAGTGCCTGAGCCTGCCAGCGCGCTGAAGCAGATTCCTTGACGCCCATGCGAGTCAGGCGGCCGGGTACATGGGTTTGCCGTCGTTCAGGTAGAGCCAGCCTTTGACGATGCGGTAGATGAACCAGACCAGATTGGCGACCAGCACCAGAAAGCCGACCATCACAAACAGCAACAGCACGCCCAGCACGCTCCACAACAACGCAAACCAGAAAGTGCGGATCTGCCAGCGGAAATGGCTTTCCAGCCAGGTGCCGGCCACATCGCCTTTTTTGACGTAGTTCATCACGATGGCCACGATCGCTGTGATGCCAATCAGCAAGGACGACGCATACAAGGCGTAAATCACCGTGGTGAGGGTTTTATGGGAATCGCTGGCGCTATGTAAGACTGGATCGTTCATGAAGGGTCCCGATGGTTCAGAAAAAGCCTGAGGCGCCGTGGCCTATAGACCGGTGTTTCACTATACCGTCGGCTGGGTGACGGGCAAAACATCTCCGCGCCCGTATAAACCACTTCATATGAACAAAAACCTCTGGTTGCTGGCCGCTGCGCAAGGCCTGTTTCTGACCAACAACGTGGTCTTCATCGCGATCAACGGTCTGGTCGGCCTGTCGCTGGCGCCGCTGGGCTGGATGGCGACCTTGCCGGTGATGGGCTATGTGGTGGGCGGCGCACTGTCCACGCCACTGGTGGCGCGCACGCAGTCGGCCTTTGGCCGCCAGGGCTCGTTCCAGATCGGTCTGCTGGTGGCTCTGGGCTCTGCCCTGCTGTGCTACTGGGCCGCCATGGAGGGCAACTTCTGGCTGCTGGTCGCAGCCACCGTGATCGC
>DAIOEI010000087.1:0-8166 GCA_036746335.1 Hydrogenophaga sp.
GGCGCGGGCCACGGCGCCGTCCAGTCCATCCATCAGGCGCGAGAGCAGCAGCAAGACCAGGCCCAGAAGAAAGTGCTGCAAGGCAATGGCGGCCGCTGCGCCCAAACCGATGGCGAAGCCCCACAAAGTCACTGCGTTCGCGCTCAGACCGGCGCGTACCAAGCCAAGCGCCGCCACGTTCAAGGTGGGGCGCAGGGCGTTCTGGATGAACCGATCGAGCATGGTTTTGGGGTCGGTAGGCTGGAAGATGAGCTTAGTGCATGCGTTTCACTCACCCGCAGGGGGCGGCCAAGGCCCATTGAGCGCGCTATCAAGGGTTTTCCTGCACACAATGCAACGTCGTTGTAACGGTGAGGTTCTTACACTTCAGGGCCACCGACGCCGATCATGACCCATACCCCTTCCACCGATTTTGAGCAACAGCTGGTTGCCCTGCGTGAGTACCTCATGCGTTTTGCCCGCCTGCAGTTGCGCAACGACGCCTGGGCCGAAGATGCTGTATCTGAAACCCTGCTGGCCGCGCTGGCCAAGCCCCAGGCATTTGAGGCGCGTTCGCAGCTCAAGACCTGGCTGGTGGGCATCCTCAAGCATAAGATCATCGATGCCTTGCGCCAGCGCCAGCGCGAGGTTACGCTGGACACTGGCTCGGACGACGACAGTGCCGACCCGTTGGAGCACATCGCCTTCAAGACCGACGGGCACTTTGCCGAAAAGCCCGCTGAGTGGGGCAACCCGGAGCAAGACCTCAAGAGCCGCCAGTTCATGACCATTCTGGACGCCTGCACCGAAAAGCTCCCGCCAGTGCAGGGTCGCCTTTTTCTCATGCGCGAATGGCTGGAGATGTCCAGTGAGGAGATCTGTAAGGAACTGGCGTTGACCCCGACCAACCTGTATGTCCAATTGCACCGTGCCCGCTTGCGTCTGCGCGAATGCCTGGAACTGAACTGGTTTGCCACCCGATGAACGCCCTGATGAGAAAACTGCCGCTCATGCGCTCCTGCAAGGAGGTGACTGCCCTGGTCATCGCCCGGGAAGACCGCGAGCTGCCGCTGACCGAGCAACTGGCCCTGCGCATGCACATGGCGATCTGTAAAGCTTGCCCACGGTTCGAGCGCCAGGTGTTGACCATGCGCAACGCCATGAAGCAGTGGCGCAACTACGGCGGCGACGAATAAAGGCAGCGACCCGCATCGCGGTGGAGCGTGGGGGCCAGGGCTTCAGACGCCGGGCCGCCCCAAGTCTGAAACGCGCCCCCTCGGGGGGCAGCGACCCGCATCGCGGTGGAGCGTGGGGGCTACATTCTTCAACTCAGCAGCGCCTGCGCAAATTCCTTTGCGTTGAAGGTCTCCAGATCCTCCAGCTTTTCGCCGACGCCGATGAAGTAAATCGGAATGGGCCGCTCGCGCGCGATGGCACAGATCACGCCGCCTTTGGCCGTACCGTCGAGCTTGGTGATGATCAGGCCTGTGAGGCCCAGCGCTTCATCAAATGCCTTGACTTGTGTCAGCGCGTTCTGACCAGTGTTGCCATCAATCACCAGCAAGATTTCATGAGGGCCTGAGGCGTCGGCCTTTTGCACCACACGCTTGATCTTTTTAAGCTCTTCCATCAGATGCAGCTGGGTGGGCAGGCGCCCGGCCGTATCCACCAGCACCACGTCCTTGCCGCGCGCCTTGCCCGCGCTGACCGCATCAAAGCTCACCGCAGCCGGGTCGCCGCCCTCCTGGGTGATGATCTCCACTGTGTTGCGGTCGGCCCAGACAGCCAATTGTTCACGCGCCGCTGCGCGAAAAGTATCGGCCGCCGCCAGCAGCACGCTGGCGCCCTCGTGAGCCAGATGGCGCGTGAGTTTGCCGATGGAGGTGGTCTTGCCTGCGCCGTTGACGCCCGCCACCATGATCACCGTGGGCTTGTGCTCGCCGATCACCAGCGGTTTTTGCAGCGGGCCCAGCAGGTCGGTGATGGCCTCGGCCAGCAGCCCTTTCACAGCGGCAGGGTCGGTGGTTTTGTGGTCTTTTACGCGTTTTTTCAGGTCGGCCAGCAGGTGCTCGGTGGCCTTGACGCCGGTGTCGGCCATCAGGAGTGCGGTTTCCAGCTCTTCGTAGAGCGCGTCGTCGATCTGGGTCCCGGTGAAAACGGTGGCGATGCTGGACCCGGTTTTGCGCAAGCCAGCCTTGAGCTTGTCCAGCCAGCCCTTGCGCTCGGCGGGCGGCGCTGCTGCAACCGGTCTCTCGGCCAGCGCTGGCGTCTGGACGGATGTGGGGTGCGCCAGGTCGGACTGCGCAGAGGGCAGGTCTGGAGTGGCAGGCGTGGGGGCTTTTTTGCGGAAGAACGAGAACATTTTTCAATCTCTAGAATCCATTGCATTCTATGAAACGCACACTTTCCTTTCGCACTTTCTTGCTTGGGATTTTTTTCACTCCGTTTTTGGCGTGGAGCACGCTGGCGGTGGCACAGACTGGTGCCCAAGCCAGCAGCGTTGCGGGACCCGGCGCTTGGGCACCTGCGGTGCAGCGGTTCACGCTGGCCAATGGCATGACGCTGATCGTCCGGCCCGATCGGCGTGCGCCTACCGTGGCGCACATGCTCTGGGTGCGGGTGGGTTCGATCGACGAGGTAGACGGCACCAGCGGTGTGGCGCATGCGCTGGAGCACATGCTGTTCAAGGGCACACCCGATCTCAAACCTGGTGAGTTCTCGCAACGGGTGGCGGCTTTGGGTGGGCGCGAAAACGCCTTCACCAGCCGCGACGCCACGGCCTACCACCAGCAGGTGCCAGCCCGCCACCTGGAGGCGGTGATGCGCCTGGAAGCAGATCGGTTTGCCCGCAACCAGTGGGTCGATGACGAGTTCACCCGTGAGCTGGAGGTGATCAAGGAGGAGCGCCGCCAGCGCACCGAAGAGTCTCCTCGTGCCCGCATGTTCGAGGCTTTCACCGCGATGATCTTTCAGGCCAGCCCTTACCGCCGTCCGATCATCGGCTGGATGAGTGACTTGGATGCCATGACACCACAGGATGTGCGGGACTTCTACCGGCGCTGGTATGTGCCGGCCAATGCCGCTGTGGTGATTGCCGGTGATGTGGATGTGGCACAGGTGCGCGGATGGGCCGAGCAGCATTACGGCTCCATACCGGCGCGGGCGCTGCCTGTGCGCAAACCGCGCGCAGAGCCGGCCCAGCAAGGGCCTCGGCGAATGGAATACCGGGCGCCAGCAGACCAGGCGCTGGTGGCACTGGCTTACCACGTGCCCGCCTGGACCGGCGCGCCCGGTGCCGACCCGGCGCAAGAGCGCGATGCGTTGGCTTTGACGCTGCTGGCTGCGGTACTCGATGGCTACGATGGTGCCCGCCTGGGCCGTGCGCTGGTGCAGGGCTCGGGCCTGGGTGGCAAGCGGGTGGCCGATAGCGTGGGCGCCTCTTATGGGTTGATGGGCCGAGGGCCGCAACTTTTTATGTTGACCGGTGTGCCCGCCCGTGGCGTTTCGCCCGAGGCTACCGCGGCTGCACTCAAGGACGAAGTCGTACGCATTGCACGCGAAGGCGTCGGCGAGGCCGAATTGCACCGTGTGTTGACACAATGGACCGCCAGCGAGGTTTACAAGCTGGACTCGGTGTTCAACCAGGCGCAGGAGCTGGGTCGCTACTGGATTCTGGGCATGGGCCTGGACGCTTCCCAGCAACTGATGGCCGCCCTGCGCACCGTCACCGCGCAGGAAGTTCAGTCGGTCGCCCAGCGTTACTTCAGCGATGAAAAGCTCAATACAGGTGTGTTGGTGCCTGTTCCGACCAGTCGCCAGGCGCTGAGCGCGGTAGATACAGGCCAACAGCTGCACACGCGTCGTTGATGTCAATCTGGGCAACCGAGCCATGAATATGCCTTCACACCCCTTGTTGACACGCCCCGCACGCAGCCGGCGTGTTCTGGACAGCGGCGCTGTTCTTTTTCGCTCCTTGATCTTTGGCTGTAGCTTGACGCTTGGATGGCTGCCTGCAGCGCAGGCCGCTATTCCCATCGAGCACTGGACACACGCCAGCGGTGCACGCGTCTACCTGGTATCCAGCCCTTCCATCCCCATGCTGGATGTCCAGCTCAATTTTGATGGAGGCAGTCGGCGCGATCCTGTCGGGCAGGTGGGTCTGGCCAGTGCCACGGCAGGGCTCCTTTCAGCGGGAGTGCAAGCACAACAGGGGGCGGCTGCACTGGACGAGAACCAGCTCAGCGAGGTCTGGATGGACTTGGGCGCCCAGTTCGGCGCCGCAGCCAGCAGCGACCGCTTCAGCCTTTCGCTGCGCACCCTCACCGATTCCGACCTGCTGGAGCGCGCTGTGACACTGGCGGCTCGCCAATTGGCAGCCCCTGCTTTTCCCGCCCAGGTCTGGGCGCGTGACCGCGAGCGCACACTGGCCGCCTTGCTGGAAGCGGAAAACCGACCGACCACCCATGCCGCGCGGACGTTTGCGCTCGCGGTCTATGGCAGTCATCCCTATGGATTTCAAACCACAGCCGAGACACTCAAGGCCATTTCCGTGGAGGATATGCGCGCTTTTTACCGCCGCCATGTGGTTGCTTGCCGGGCACAGGTGAGCTTGGTTGGTGCCATTGACCGTGCTCAGGCCGATCGGCTGGTCGGGCGTTTCATGTCTGCGATCCGGGAGAACGGTTGCCAGGCGCTTCCTGCCGTGCAGGAGGTGCAAGCTTTGACGGAAGCGGTGGAGCGTCGACTGCCCTTTGATGCTGCGCAGGCGCAGGTGCTGATCGGGCAGCCCGGCATGGCCCGCAGCGACCCGGACTTCTTTCCGCTTTTTTTGGGCAACTACATCCTCGGTGGCGGTGGCTTTGTGTCCCGATTGACCACGGAGGTGCGGGAAAAGCGCGGTCTGAGTTACAGCGTGTACAGCTATTTCGCGCCTGGTTTGCACGTTGGAGCGTTTCAGTTGGGCTTGAGCACCCGGCCCGACCAGGCCGATCTGGCGGTGGCTGTGGCGCGCGATGTGGTGAAAGATTTTGTGGAACAAGGTCCGACACAAGCCGAACTGCAGGCAGCCAAAGACCATCTGGTCAATGGCTTCGCGTTGCGCATAGACAGCAACCGCAAGCTCCTGGACAACGTGGCCAATATCGCATGGAACGGTCTGCCCCTGGATTACCTTGACCAGTGGACCGAGCGGGTACAGGCTGTCAGCTTGGAAGATATCCGCCGCGCTTTCCGTCGGGTTTTGCAACCCGAGCGCATGGTCACGGTGGTGGTGGGCGGGAGCCGGTAACCCACCCACCAGCTTGGTAAGCTTGGTGCATGAAGAAACCCTCACCAGCACCGACGACCAGCGCAGCACACGAAGTGCGCATCATCGGCGGGCAATGGAAACGCACACGCCTTCCGGTTGCCGATAAACCCGGTCTGCGACCCACTCCCGGCCGCGTGCGCGAGACCTTGTTCAACTGGCTTGGCCAGGACTTGAGCGGCTGGCGCTGTCTGGATGCGTTTGCGGGGAGTGGTGCACTGGGTCTGGAAGCTGCTTCGCGAGGTGCTTTGCAGGTGCTGCTGGTCGAGCAAGACGCGCAGTTGGTCGCGGGTTTGCGGTCCCTTGTGCTGCGCCTGAAGGCACAGGCCGTGACCGTGGAGCGTCAGGATGCCTTGGCGGCCATGCGCGCCCGGCAGGGCCAAGGCTGGGATCTGGTCTTTCTGGATCCACCCTTCGGTGGCGGTGCGCACGAAGCACTTTTTGAGGTGGCACTGCAGGCCGCCCGGCTTTGTATTCACTCGGGCGGCTCGGTCTACCTGGAATCACCGCGTGCCTGGGCAGACGACGAACTGGCCCAGTTGGGATGGCAGGCACAACGACGCGGCAAGGCAGGTTCTGTGTTTTTTCAGCTCCTGTGCCCCTTGCTGCCCCAATGACATGAGGGTGGTTGCAGGGTTTGGCATGGTTTGCAGGCGCATAATTTAAAGATGAGCGATCCGTTAGTGTCCCAGCAACCGAGGCCCCGTGTGGCGGTCTACAGCGGTACCTTCGACCCCTTGACCCTGGGGCACGAAGATGTGGTGCGCCGCGCCACCCAATTGTTTGATGAGGTGATCCTGGCGGTGGCCATGGCCCACCACAAAAAGACCCGGTTCACGTTGCAGGAGCGCATGACCATGGCCATCGAGGCGCTGGCCGGTCTCCAGGTCAGGGTGTTGCCTTTCGATGGCCTGATCATGGACTTCTGCCGCAGGCAGAGCGCTTGCGCGGTGGTGCGTGGCATCCGCAACCTGACCGACTTCGATTACGAATCGCAAATGGCGGCGATGAACCGCAAGCTCCACCCTGCGGTGGAGACGGTCTTCCTCTTGCCGCAAGCCGAGCTGCAGTGCATCTCCAGCACCCTCGTTCGGGAAATCGCCATGCTCGGTGGTGACGTCTCGCAGATGGTCAGCCCGGTGGTGGCAGGTCGGTTGATGCCCCCGCCATTACAGGCCTGAAGATGGTTTACATGAGCAATCCCCATTGTCTTTGGTTCGCCCCCCTACCGGCACAATTGGTTCGGTGTGGGGTGGCCTTGCGGGGTGGTTCGGAGGATCGAGCATGGCCTTGATGATCACCGCCGAGTGCATCAACTGCGACGTGTGCGAGCCCGAGTGCCCGAATCAGGCCATCTCCATGGGCGAGGACTTCTACCAGATCGACCCGAAGCGCTGCACCGAATGTGTCGGCCATTTCGACGAGCCGCAGTGTGTGCAGGTGTGCCCGGTGGAGTGCATCCCGGTGGACCCGGCGCACGTGGAGAACCACGAGACGCTGTGGCAGAAGTACCAGCGTCTGCAGGCGGCTGGTCAGTCGCTGGCGTCAGCGGGTCCGGTGGTGCTGCCGCCTTCGGTCGCCTGAGGTGCCGCCGCCGGTTTTGGCGGCTGGGGTGGTTTGGGCCGGGGCGGCTTGCTGGTGTGGATCAGGGCCGTGGCCTTGTCCATTTCGCCTGCGATCAGTTGTGGCAAGGCCTTGAGTGCACGGTCAAGCGCCTGCGCGATGGCGATGCGGTCGTCCGGTGACGGCTTCTTGAGCACCCAGTTCGACACCTCGTTCTTGTTGCCCGGGTGTCCGATGCCGATGCGCAGCCGCCAGTAGTCGGGGCTGCCCAGTTGGGCATGGATGTCGCGCAGGCCGTTGTGGCCTGCGTGCCCGCCGCCCTTCTTGAGCTTGGCCTCGCCGGGAGGCAGGTCCAGCTCGTCGTGCACCACCAACACTTCTTCGGGTGCGATCTTGAAGAAGCGCGCCAGAGAGGCGACCGACTTGCCCGAGAGGTTCATGAAGGTCTGCGGCTCGACCAGCCAGAGGTTCTGGCCCGCCACGTTGGCGCGCGCGACCAAGCCGAAATGGCTGCGCTCCATCTGTAGTGAGGCCTTGAGAAGGCGTGCCGCTTCGTCCACAAACCAGAATCCGGCGTTGTGGCGCGTGTGTTCGTATTCGGGGCCCGGGTTGCCCAGGCCAGCAATCAGCTTGATCATGATGGACATTATCAAAGACGCGCAGGCATGAAAAAGGCCCGCCAGCGGCGGGCCTTGGAGGCCAAGGGGTCGGCATGGCCGACCGCCCGAAGAAGCATCACTTCTTCTTCTTGCCCTTCTTGTCGTCGGTTGCGGCGGCCACGGGTGCGGCCACCACTTCTTCCACCGGCTCGACGACGGTGGCGATGGTCATGTCCTTGCGGCCGTGCGTCACGATCTTCACGCCGGCGGGCAGCTTGATGTCGCCCGTGTGGATGGTGGCGCCTTTTTCAACGGCACTCAGGTCCACCTCAATGAACTCGGGCAACTGCATGGCCAGACACTCGATTTCGATGTCAGCCATGACGTGATTGACCACGCACTTGTCCACTTTTACCGCAGGAGAGTTTTCCTGGCCGACAAAATGCAGCGGCACCTTCTTGTGCAGACGGGTCTTCTCGTCCACGCGCTGGAAGTCCACGTGCAGGACCTGGGGCTTGAACGGGTGGTACTGCACGTCGCGCAGCAGAACTTTCTGGACCTGGCCTGCGAGTTCCATGTCGAGGATGGACGCGTGGAAGGTTTCCTTCTTGAGCGCGTGCCACAGGGCGTTGTGGTCCAGCTCGATGGTGACGGGGGCGGCGCTGCCACCAAAAACGATACCGGGCGCGCGACCGGTGATGCGCAGACGGCGGCTCGCAC
>DAIOEI010000088.1:0-8151 GCA_036746335.1 Hydrogenophaga sp.
ATAGCCGCCCGTGAGGATGAAAAGCTGAGTCCACAGTCTTTGCCATATTGCGGTCATTCAGGGCCTCTCGGTCACAGGCCTTGAGAGTCAGCTCATTGGGGTAATGCAGACGTTGTAGGGCGATTTGTGGATCGGACATGGTGCTTTGATGCGCTGCCCCCAGATATTTTTTCTCTCGCGAGCACACGCCTCTAGCAGGTTTGACATCGGCCAATCGCTGTCTCCCAGTTTCGGAAACTCACTGACATCCTGTGCTGAAGGTCAGAGGTGACTAGGTGTGTATCAGCTAGCCAGGACGCGCGGCGGCTGTGCCTGTTTCAAAGATCTACGGAAGTTCTCGGGTGTAGTGCCTGTCCATCGTCGGAAGCTGCGAAAGAAGCTGCTCTGGTCCTGATAAGCCAGCAAGTAGGCGACCTCGGCATTGGACAGAATGCTCTTTGACAGGTACCGAATGGCAAGGTCCTTGCGGGCTGCATCCAGCACATCCTGAAAAGACAGGCCCTCTTCTCGCAAGCGCCGCTGCATCGTGCTGCGACTGACGCCGATACTGCGACAGACCTCATCGGCACCCGACCTTCCACTTGTAAACAGATCCAACAGCGCGCTGTGCACGCGTGCGCTCATGGCGCTGCGCTCGCCACGCAACATCAACTGCTGCTCGAGGTCGCGTTCCAGATCGGCCCAGAGCCGATCGTTGCCGCCAATGAAGGGCCGTTGTGCGTCCAGCAAGGAGTAGCGCAGGCTCGTCGTCTCCCCGTACTCGGGTATCACACCCAGATATTGTCCGATTGTGCGGCGGTAGGATTCGGTCGCCTTCAAGGTTGCCGCCAGCGGTCGCAGTGGATGAGCCATCAGGCCGCGCGCCTTCTCGACCGAAAACACCAGGTGCAAAGCCCCCATCGTGGCTGGCATCTCGACCGATGGATCAACAGACAGATACTCGACCACCAACTGATGAGCATCCGTCATGACGCTCATGCACACGGGACCGATCAAGGACTTGAATCTCGCGAGCCGATGCAGCCCTGACTCGAGGTCTGGAGCGCAGGACAAGGCAAGGAACACGGGCACGACAGGCCCACGGGCGATGGCCACGCCCAGGTACTCCGCCAGGTCCTCACGATCGGCCAGCTCGACCATGGCATTCCAGACATCAAAGTACTGGCGGGCGGTGACACCCCGCGCCGCCTGGGCCAGCCCGTTGGCACCAAACCCGGCACGTTGAAGCGCGTGCGCCGGATCGATACCGAGGATGCGTGCCGCCACGTCGGTACCGATCGTCAGTGAATAGAGGTGTTCGCTTGGCATGGCGGGCCTGTGGTTGAGTCGCTAGGTGAATAGTCTATTGCTGCCAAACAGTAGACCAAGAACAGCCATTCGATTGACCCGAAAGGCCAGTGATTGACCGCTTTGGCTAGTGCACAAGCGAGCCTTCGCACAGACACTCGTTAACAATTCATTGTCAGACAGGAGCGATCCATGCGTTTAGAGGTCAACGGAACTGCCTATGACTTGGATGTCGAGAGCGACATGCCTTTGTTGTGGGTACTGCGCGACGAACTGGGCGTCACCGGCCCCAAATATGGCTGTGGCATCGCGCAATGCGGAGCCTGCACAGTGCACATCGCCGGTCAGGCGGTGCGTTCGTGCCAGATTCCTGCAAGCGCGGTATGGGGCCCGGTGAAGACGATCGAAGCGCTGGCATCGCCCGGCGCCCTGCATCCGGTGCAAGCAGCGTGGATCGAACACCAGGTGGCGCAATGTGGCTACTGCCAGTCCGGCCAGATCATGCAGGCGGTGGATCTGCTGTCAAAAAATCCAGACCCGAGCGACGCCGACATTGATGCGGCGCTCTCAGGCAACCTATGCCGCTGCGGCACCTACCCGCGCATCCGCCAGGCCGTCAAGACAGCCGCTGCAACCATCAGGGGCGCTTGAACCATGAGCCGAGCTGGAACCATCACGCGCCGCGCGTTGCTTATCGGGTCGGTCGCTGTCGCAGGGGGCGTGGCCTTTGGTGCCTACATCGTTCGACGACCTGTGCCCAACCCCTTGCTGGATGGACTGCAACCGGGTGAGGCCGCGATCACGCCCTTCGTGAAGATCACGCCGCAAGGCATCACGCTCATCGTGCCACGGGCCGATATCGGGCAAGGCATTGCGTCGATGCAAGCCCATCTGATCGCCGAAGAACTGGACATTGACCCCCACACGGCGCGCCTGGATCCGGGCCAGCCGGACACGGCCTACTTCAACGGAATCATCGCGGGCGACAGCATGCCCTTTGCGCTGACCGACCGCGGTGTTGTAGCCGAGACCGCGCGGCGCGCCATGACGCAGATCGCCAAGCTCACTGCTTCCCAGTTCACCGGCGGTTCGTCTTCAACAGCAGACCTGAACGTAACGCTGCGGCTGGCCGGTGCCACGGCACGCGAGACCTTGAAGGAGACTGCCGCTCGCAGAACAGGCGTTGCGCGCAGCCTGCTGAGAACCGCCGACGGCGCCGTGTTGCTACCCGATGGTCAGCGCATTGCCTACACCGCGCTGGCCGCGGAAGCGGCCCTGCTCGAACCTGTGAGCGGTGTGGTGTTGCGACCACCAGCCGAGTGGCGCCGTCTAGGCAAACCTTTCCAGCGCACGGACATCCTCGCAAAATCCACCGGCCAGCAGAGCTACGGCATCGATGTGCGGCTGGACGGCATGCTGCATGCTACGGTGCGACGCAACCCAGGCATCGGCGGCGCGGTCGTGCGCTTCGACGCCACAGCGGCGCGCGCCATGCGCGGCGTGCGCGCGGTGGTACCGGTTGAAGGTGGCGTGGGCGTGCTGGCCGACAACACCTGGCGCGCCTTTCGCGCAGCCCAGGCGGTCGACATCGAATGGGCTAGGCCTAACTACCCAGCCACGTCCGACGAGATGTGGAAGGTGCTGGAAGACAGCCAGGTGCCTGACAGGCGCAACAGCCGCCTGCGCGACGACGGCGACGTGGACACGGCGCTGAAGGTCGCTGAGACCTCGCGCGTGGTGACGGCCGAATACCGCACGCCGTTTCTGGCCCACGCGGCGCTGGAGCCGCTCAGCGCGACGGTGCTGTACACGAAGGAGCGCGTCGACATCTGGACGGCCACGCAGATTCCGCACGTGGTGCGCGAGCGCGCCGCCAAGATGACCGGCGTCGACCCGGCGCGCATCAGGTTGCATGTGCTGCCGGCCGGTGGCAGCTTCGGTCGACGGCTGGATGCCGACTACGTGTGGCCGGCCATCGAACTGGCCATAACAGTGCCCGGCACGCCGGTGAAGATGACGCTCAGCCGCGAAGAGGACATGAGCCACGACTTCCCGCGGCCGCTGCACCTGTCGCGCTGCCGCGGCACGGTGCGCGAAGGCCGGGTCGAGACGATGCTGATGGACACCATTAGCCCCTCGCTCGTCGCGTCCTGGTTCGGCCGGGTCTTCATCGTGCCGCCAGGTCCTGATGTGATGCTCGTCTGGGGTGCCTTCGACCAGCCCTATGCCATCCCGAACTACCAGGTGTCAGGTTATGCCGCGCCACCGCTGGTGCCCATCGGGTCATGGCGGTCTCCGGGCGCTTGCTCTAATAGCTTCTTCCACGAATCGTTCCTGGACGAACTCATCCACGCCGCTGGAGCCGACGCCTTGCAAGAGCGGCTGCGCCTTATCGACCACGACGACTCGCGTCGCGTGCTGCAGGCGGTGGCTGAGATGAGCCAATGGCAAGGCTCGAACATCGGCGAGAAGCGGGGACGCGGCGTGGCCTTCTCCTACACACACGGTGTGCCAGTGGCCGAGGTGGTAGACGTCACGCTCACCGATAGCGGCATCCGCATCGACGATGTCTGGGTAGCAGCCGACTGCGGGACGGTGTTCGACCCGGTGAACGCCGAGGCGCAGCTCACGGGCTCGGTCATCTGGGCGTTGGGTCATGCCATGAACTGCGAACTCACCTACGCAGACCATGCACCCACGCAGACCAACTACCACCAGTTCCAGGGCATGCGGTTGCCGCAGACGCCGCGCATCCATGTGCGCCTGCTTGGGCAAGCGACCAAAGTACGCGGGCTGGGGGAGCCAGGTTCTGCACCGGCGGCAGCTGCCCTTGCCAATGCCATCTTCGCTGGCACCGGCAAGCGACTGCGGAAAATGCCTTTCAACAGCGAAATCGACTTCGTCTGACTGGTTCGTCTGACCCAAAAGGCGAAGCCATGTCTTTGCTGGCGCTGGTATCCGCCCCCAACTCGTAACCCGTAACCTGAGGAAGCCTTTTATGACCGCCCCCGACTATTCAGCAGTCCACACCGCTGTGCTGCTCATCGATCCGTACAACGACTTCCTAAGTGAGGGTGGCAAACTCGCCGCTCCTGCCAAAGCGGTGATGGACGACGTGCATACGATCGAGCACATGCGTGCGGTGGTTGCAGCCGCGCGCGCCGCTGGCATTCGCATCGTCTACGTACCCCACCACCGTTCATTGCCCGACGACTTCAAAGGCTGGAAACATGCCAACCCCGTCCAGTTGATGACCGCTGAGCAGCAGGTGTTCGCCGCAGGCAGCTGGGGCGGCGAGTGGCACCCGGACTTCGTGCCGCAACCAGGCGACGTGATCGCGAAGGAGCATTGGTCAAGCAGCGGCTTCGCCAACACCGATCTCGATTTCCTGCTCCAGCAGCACGGCATTCAGCGCGTGGTGCTGATCGGCTTGATCGCCAACACCTGCCTTGAATCGACCGGCAAGTACGCCGCCGATCTGGGATACCACGTGACGCTGGTGCGCGACGCCACGGCCGCATTCTCGCCGCTGGCAATGACGTGTGCGCACGAGATCAACGGGCCGACCTACGCGCACGCGATCGTCAGCACAACCGAACTTTTGGCGTCGTTCGAACGCGTGGTAGCTTGAGGCCTGGGTCCACTGGCAATGAAGCTGGAATATGCAACCATCAACAACCGCCGGGTACGGTATGCCGCCTCGCGACGGGCAAACTCGCCCCAGCTGCTGTTGGTGAACCCAAATCCGATGAGCATCCTCACCTACACTGACTGGTGGGAACGGCTGGCTGCGCGCTTTGACGTCGTGGCAGTTGATATGCTGAACCATGGTGGGTCTGGTGTCGATGATTCAGTGGTTACGGTCAGCCAACAAGCTGCGTTCCTGCCGTTCATTCTCGACCACTTCAGTCTTGAACGTCCGCACTACGTGGGCCCTGATGTGGGCACTCCCTTGGCCGTTCGGTTCATGGCCGACAACCCCGGTCGGCTGCGCTCTGCGGTCATCGGCGACGCGGGTGCTGTCGGCGAAGTCGAAGGGAAACTGCTGTTTCGGCTGATCGTGAACTCGCCAGCCGCCCGGTTCCTGATTCTTTCAGGCGGTGGGGCCCTCAGCGGCCGGATCTATTCCCGTGTTGCCCATTCGATTGGCTACAAACGCACCAAGAAGCCCGACAAGGAGCGGCTTCTGGACTACCAACGCAGTTCCACAAACTTCGCCAAGCTTCGCAACCAGATCGGGTTCCTGGCCAGCTATCCTGACGAGACGCCCAGACTGGCCAAAGTGGCGGGGACGATCAACACGCCGGTACTCGTCCTGCACGGGGAATTCGACACCTTCGTTGGCATGGGTAATTCGCGACGTCTTGCCGATGCCCTGCCCAACAAAGAATTCGCCATCATTCCCGAGGCCGGACACTACAGCTGGGAAGACAACCCCGAACCCTACCTGGCGCACGTACTTCGCTGGATCGAAAGGGCAGAAGCAAACACCTAGGTCGGCTGCATTGCCCAAGCGCAGCGAAAACGCCACCAGCTGTGGTCCATCCACAGCAGCCACGTGGGCGAGCAAGAGCTGAAGTGCTTTGCCAAACGCTGAGATGTCAAAGCGTGGTGGTCGATGCGGACATGCGAGTGAGGCTCGAAGCCCGACGACGATCACGAACAGAGACCGGTGCCGCCGCTGTCTGCTTGGATTTGCTTACGTTCTTTTACACCAGAAAAATAGCTATGGAAAACCTTAACCTCACCGTTCTTCGAACGCTTTGTGGCTGGCGCCTTCAGGGGCGAGGTGCTCTGCTTGTTACCGTGGTGCGAACCTGGGGCTCATCTCCACGTCCTGTGGGATCGATCATGGCCCTTTGCGAAAGCGGCGCCGTGGTCGGCTCCGTTTCGGGAGGCTGCATTGAAGATGACCTGATTTATCAATACCGGTCGCACGGATCCTGCACTGACGCAGCGCGCAATGGCGGTAATGCTCACCCCATTTCAGACTTTTTGCCCCGGCGTGTGAAGTACGGCGTGAGTGCCAACGAGGCCCATCGCTTCGGACTTCCCTGCGGCGGTACGCTGGAGTTGGTTCTCGAGTTCAACCCAGACGTAGCACTCCTGACGGCATTGGTGCAAGCCCTGGAAAACGGAAAAACGGTTGAGCGGCGAACCGAACTCGACACTGGCCGGGTCGAACTAAGCACCAACTGCGCTCCCACTGCGTTAGCCATCGATGACCGGGTGCTGGTGAACACCTTTGGTCCCGAATACCGCATGTTGCTGATCGGCGCCGGACAGCTCGCGGAATATCTGGCTTGCATGGCATTGTTCGGCGGCTTCGCCGTCACCGTTTGCGACCCGCGCGAGGAGTATCGCAGCACTTGGTCAGTCCCCGGCGCCAAGTTGGTAACTGAGATGCCAGACGATGTGGTTCGCAATGCCAAGCTAGATCACCGAAGCTGCGTGATTGCGATCACGCACGACCCCAAGCTCGATGATCTCGCCCTTCTTGAAGCGCTTGACACGGACGCATTTTACGTGGGTGCCATCGGATCGCGGCGCAACAACGAGGCACGCCACCAGCGCATGATCCAACACTTTGAACAGACCCCACGGAGTCTGGCTCGACTGCGCGGGCCCATTGGCATTTACATCGACAGCAAGACACCCCCTGAGATCGCGGTCAGCATCATGGCCGAGGTGCTGGCGGTCAAAAACGGTGTGCCACTTCCGCGCGACATGGACGTGGCGCATGCCAAGAACGCCCTCTCGGCTGGACCTGAAACTTCGCCCCGTCCAACCCGCCTGTCGCCCATCACCACGGTTTGAATCCCATCCCCGTAACGCAGACACTGCGTATCGGCGTCCTGATTCTGGCCGCTGGGGCGGGCACACGCATGGGCGGTCGGGCCAAGTGCCTGCTCAAGCTGGACGGCCGCAGCCTGCTGGAGCGCCTGGTCATCGATGTGCATTGTCTTGGCCTGGACAGCCCTGTGCTGGTGCTGGGCCATCACGCTGGCGCCATTCAGGCCCACCTTGCGCAATGGCCCTCGCAGCTCGTGCCACGTCAGGTGATCAACCCAGCGCCCGAGGTTGACCCATCCACCTCGCTGCGCGTCGGCCTGCGCGCCCTTGATGGGAATGTGCAGGCCGTCATGGTGCTGCTGGGCGACCAGCCCCTGATCGACGCCCCCGCCATTGGTGCCGTGATCGCAGCCTTTCAGCGACGCCCAGCCGGTTCCCAGGTGCTGGTACCTATGGTTCGAGGCGACCCTGGCCACCCGGTCATATTTGATGCTGCGGTGGTCGCCGACTTGCTCGCAGTGACCAAAAGCAGCCTGCGGCAGTGGCGCGCGGCTAACCCGCAGGCTACGTGTCTTTGGACGGCGGACAACCCAGCCTACACCTGCGATCTCGACACGCCAGGAGATGTGGAAACCGTGGCACGCGAGACTGGCTTGGCCATCGAATGAGCCCAAGCCAGCCCTCAGCAGTCCAGATGTAGATGAAGTCGGCCACCTAATTTTGGTTGGGTGCATCGGCCTGGAACTGACGGTCCAACACGTTCTCGGCAATCGCGCTGCGCTCGCCCCGGTCCTTGGGTACCGCGCGCCGCCTGGATCTGGCACACAGTGCCCGCTCCCGTATCAGGCGCTCGATGCGGTGCAGCCCACATGACTGACCCAATGCCAGGCTGTCGTGCCAGACGCGCCGCGCCCCGAACGTTCTGTCGCTCAGCACAAAGCTCCGGCGCACCTGAGCACCCAGCACCTCCGGGCCTCGTCACCCACGCTGCGTCGGCTTCTGAGCCTTGTCTGTCGGCGCCGATCCAAATCTGAGCCACCGTGCCGACTGAATATTGAGCCAGGGGTGGAA
>DAIOEI010000089.1:0-8144 GCA_036746335.1 Hydrogenophaga sp.
TGGCCCTGGATGTAGAGGCAGTCGCCGCCGTGGTTTTCGCTCTCGGCGTGCCAGAAGTGGTTGAAGCCGGCGCCGAACATGTGGGCCAGCGAGGCAAAGGAGCCGATGTGACCGCCCAGATCGCCACCGTCTTCGGGGTTGTGGCGGTTGGCTTTGACCACCATCGCCATGGCGTTCCAGCGCATGTAGGCGCGCAGGCGCTCTTCGATTTCGATGTTGCCGGGGCAGCGCGCCTCTTCGGCCGGCTCCAGCGTGTTGACGTAGCCGGTGTTAGCCGAGAACGGCAGATCGATGCTGTTCTGGCGGGCCTCTTCCAGCAGTTGCTCCAGCAGGAAGTGGGCTCGTTCCGGACCCTCCCGCTCGATCACGGCGACCAGCGCCTCCATCCATTCCCGGGTTTCCTGGGTATCGGTATCCGGTGCGCTTTGGCTACCGAGCGCGTGCGTCGCTGTCATGTTTGTCTCCTGTTGGTAGGACGTGAAGGGTACGAAGTTGAGTCCAACGTGTCACGGATTTTTTCACATTTTTGCGGGAATTTCAATATGTGCCCATACATCTCACAATACAAAATTTTTAACATGATTTGAAAAAAGCTTCACCTCACCGAGCCCTGCACGGCTGTCGCGCCAGAAACGTAAACTCGACTCATGAGTCAATCACCTGCAAACCGCCCGAAGTCGGCAGCCGGGCACACACCACTGGCCTGGTGGAACCGCTGGTGGCGCCGACTGCCGCCTTCGCGCCAGGACCGGTTTGCAACGCTGGGACCATTGCTATCGGTGCTGCTGTTTTTGTCGGCCATCGTGGTGGCCATCACCTATCTGCGTTACGAAGAACTGGACCGCGAACAGGAGGCGGTGACGCGCGACGTGGAGTACGCACAGCAACGCTTGCGGCTGCGACTGTTGGAGCGACAGGAGCAACTCATGCGGCTGGCCCGGGAGGTGGACAACAAGGAGATCGGTGCCGACGAATTCACTTTTCAGGCCGAAACCCTGATCAGCCAATTCCCGGAACTGCTGGCGATCACATGGATGGATGCACGCCGCAACGTCGTGGCCAGCTATGTATCTCCCAGTGCACCGGCCGACCTCACGCGCCTGGTTGACAGCACCCTGAGCACTGTTGAAACCGACGGATCTTTCGATCTGGCGCGCGACCTGCGTCAGCCGGTTTACTCCCGCCCCCTCGGCGAAGACCCCCGCAGCGCCACACTGATGCTGCAAGTGCCTCTGGCCGAGCAGGGCCGGTTTGCAGGCACCGTGATGGGCGACTATTCGATCGACGGACTGATGCGCTTTGGCATGCCGCCAGAAATCATGGCGCGGTATGCGGTCGCTTTGATCGATGACCGCCAACGCGTGCTAGCCGGTGGCTTGCAAACGCCAGACGCCGTGCTGCGACTGCTGCCATGGTCCGAACAGGCCCTGGAATACGAGGTACCCGTCTCGCCGGTGGGCAACGGCCTGATCTTGAAAGCCCAGGGTTACCGAACCTCGCAAGACATCGTTGGCAGCAGTTTCTTCTGGGTCATCGGTGCACTTTCTGCGCTGACGGTCTGGATGCTGCTGGGCACCTGGCGCCACACGCGCCGACGCGTGCAGGCCCAACAGGCCCTGGTGGCCGAGACCAACTTCCGCCGCGCCATGGAAAACTCCATGCTGACCGGCATGCGCGCGCTGGACCTGCAAGGACGCATCACCTACGTCAACCCCGCGTTTTGTTCCATGACAGGCTGGACAGAGGCCGAGCTGGTGGGGCGAACCGCGCCTTTTCCGTACTGGCCAGAAGACGATCATGAACTGCTGGCCGCGCGGCTGGAAGACGAACTCAGCGGCCGCTCCACGCCCGGCGGCTTCGAAGTGCGGGTTCAAAAACGGGACGGCGGCATTTTTGACGCCCGGATGTATGTCTCTCCGCTGGTCGACCCCAACGGCCAGCAAACCGGCTGGATGACTTCCATGACCGACATCACCGAACCCAAGCGCATCCGCGAAGAGCTGTCCGCATCGTACGAGCGCTTCACCACTGTGCTGGAGAGCCTGGACTCGGCGGTCTCAGTGGCTCCCCTGGGCAGCAGTGAAGTGTTGTTTGCCAACAAGATGTACCGGCTTTGGTTCGGCACCCATGGCCGAGGGCATCAGCACCTGGTGGAGCTGGCGGGCAACCAGCCCACTCCGACCTCTGACGATGGCGACGCCGTGGATGCGTTTGCCGGCATGCCCACAGACACCTTCAGCGAAGCGGGCTCGGAAAACGCCGAGGTCTATGCCGAAGAGCTGGAACGCTGGCTGGAAGTCCGTACCCGCTATCTGACCTGGGTCGATGGGCGCCTGGCACAAATGGTGATTGCCAACGACATCACGCCGCGCCGTACGGCCGAAGAACAGGCCTCACGCCAGGCCGAGCGGGCACAGACCGCCAGCCGCCTGATTACCATGGGTGAAATGGCGTCCAGCGTGGCGCATGAGCTCAACCAGCCCCTGACTGCCATCAGCAACTACTGCAACGGCATGATTTCTCGCCTCCATGAGCAGCGCATCACAGAAGACGAGCTGCTGGCCGCACTGGACAAAACCGCTCGCCAGGCACAGCGTGCCGGTCAAGTCATTCACCGCATACGCGCGTTTGTAAAGCGCAGCGAGCCCAATCCCATGCCCTCGGATGTGGCGCAGATGGTCAATAACGCGATAGAGCTGGCCGACATCGAACTGCGACGCCAGCAGGTGCGGCTGTCGGCCTATGTGGCGGCCCGCCTGCCGAGTCTACTGGTCGATCCCATCCTGATCGAACAGGTACTGATCAACCTGCTCAAGAATGCGGGCGAATCCATCATCCAGGCGGCCAAGCCTCTGGGGCAGCGCTACATTGAGTTGCGCGTCGGACCGCGCCGCATGAACGATGAGGAGGTAGTGGAATTCTCGGTGCGCGACACCGGCCAGGGCGTTCCTGACGAAATGATCGAGCGCATTTACGAAGCGTTCTACAGCACCAAGAGTGAAGGCATGGGCATTGGCCTGAAGCTGTGCCGCAGCATCGTGGAATCTCATCACGGGAGGATGCAGGTGCAGAACCTCTACAATGGTGAAGAGGTCACGGGTTGCTGTTTCAGCTTTTGGATACCCGTGCTTTCCCGAAGAGTCGAAGGCGACCCGACCAAGACAAACGCCCCCATTGCGCCGTTGATGGATTCCGAAAGAGCGAGATGAGTTTGATCCCCAAAAAAGGCAACGTCTATGTCGTCGATGACGATGAAGCCGTTCGTGATTCCCTCCAATGGTTGCTGGAGGGTAAAGACTATCGGGTGCGTTGCTTCGAATCCGCTGAGGCTTTTCTCAGCCGCTACGACGTGCGAGAGGTGGCCTGCCTGATCGCCGACATCCGCATGGGTGGCATGAGCGGCATGGAGTTGCAGGAAAAGTTGATCGAACGTCAGTCCCCCCTGCCCATTGTTTTCATTACCGGTCACGGCGACGTGCCGATGGCGGTGGAGTCCATGAAAAAGGGTGCGCTGGACTTCATTCAGAAACCCTTCAAGGAAGACCAGCTGGTGGCCCTGGTCGAGCGCATGCTCGAAACCGCCAAGGAAGCCTTTGCCACCCACCAGCAAGCCGCCAGCCGCGACGCCCTGCTCTCCAAGCTGACCAGCCGCGAAGCGCAGGTACTCGAACGCATCGTGGCCGGACGGTTGAACAAACAGATTGCCGATGACTTGGGCATCAGCATCAAAACAGTGGAAGCACACCGCGCCAACATCATGGAAAAACTGGGCGCCAACACCGTGGCCGACCTGCTCAAGATCGCGCTCGGTCAGACCGCGGCCAAAGCCTGATCCCCGTCACCCGCCCAAGGACGCCCGCCGCTGCGGGCGTTTTCACTTTCTGTACGCAACAACCATGACCGCTCAAATCATCGATGGCAACGCCCTGTCCCAGGCACTGCGTGCCGAAGTCGCCAAGCGCGTGACCGCGCTCAAGGCCCGAGGTATCACGCCCGGTCTGGCGGTGATCCTGGTTGGTGACAATGCCGCCAGCCAAGTCTATGTGCGCAACAAGGTCAAGGCCTGTGAAGCCACCGGCATGCAATCGGTGCTGGAAACCTGGCCCGCCTCCATGACCGAGGCCGAGCTGCTGGCCCGCGTGGACGCCATGAACCGCGACCCTGGCATCCACGGCATTCTGGTGCAGCTACCGCTACCGGCCCACATGAACGCACAGCGCGTGATCGAGGCCATCTCGCCCGAGAAGGATGTGGACGGCTTCCACATCGCCAGCGCGGGCGCGCTCATGACCGGTCTGCCCGGTTTCTGGCCCTGCACGCCTTACGGTTGCATGAAGATGCTGGAATCCATCGGCTACGACCTCAAGGGCAAACACGCGGTCGTCATCGGCCGCAGCAATATCGTGGGCAAGCCCATGGCGATGATGCTCTTGCAGCAAAACGCGACCGTGACCATCTGCCACAGCGGCACCCAAGACCTCAAAGCCATGACGCTCCAGGCAGACGTGATCGTGGCGGCGGTGGGCAAGCGCAACGTGCTGACCGCCGACATGGTCAAGCCCGGCGCCGTGGTGCTGGACGTGGGCATGAACCGCAACGACGAAGGCAAGCTTTGTGGCGATGTGGACTTTGCCGGCGTCAAAGCGGTGGCCAGCTACATCACACCGGTTCCCGGCGGCGTCGGCCCCATGACCATCACCATGCTGATGGTCAATACCCTGGAATCGGCAGAAAGGAAGTGACCCCCCCGCGCCGCATTCGGCGTGCCTTGCAGGCCGCGCCACCGCCTGAGTCGGTGTCACTTCGGGCCGTCCAAGTCTGCGCAGGCAGACTTGGAGCCGCAGCCCTCAGCCCCCCAGGGGGCGGCGCTGGCGGCCCGGCAAAGCCAGTTCCGCTGCGCCCTGGAACAGGTCACTTCGTGTCGGCTATGACCTCAAGCGGTCGGGAGAGTCGAAACAGCACGGCGCCAGCGCACAGCCACTGCCCCAGCACCATCAGTGTGCCCAGGCCGTGCCACAACTGCAGGTTGCCCCCCGTAGCCCTGGCGCTGACGATCTTTTCGGCTACACCAAACTCCTGCACCAGTGCCAGCAGCATCGCGGCCAACACAAAGCCCATGGTGCTCAGCACACGCTGCAACGCGGCCAGCCGTACGGGGTCTGTCACCTCTTGGGCCTCGGGATATGAGGCCTCCGAACGCTCGCGCCGCAAGATCAGCAACAGGGCCAGGCCGATCAACAATCCGGTCCAGCTTTGCAAGGAAAAAAGTTGCGCTGTCACCGGGCCGGCCACCGGAGCACCGAGTTGGCTGAACAAGGTGGGCACTGCCAGGAAGCTCACGCCTGAGATGCCGCCCCACCAGAGCGCAGCCAGGAAAATGGCCAAGCCTCGCATGCCCGACTTCATTCGTAGCGAACCGCCACCACTTCGTAGCGACGTGTACCGCCAGGAGCCTCCACCACGGCCACATCGCCCTCTTCCTTGCCGATCAAGGCGCGGGCAATCGGGCTGCTGATGTTGATCAGCCCTTTCTTCAGGTCGGCCTCGTCTTCGCCCACGATCTGGTAAGTCACCGTAGCGCCGCTGTCTTCATCAGCCAGCTCCACGGTAGCGCCAAACACCACCCGTCCACCCGCATCCACAGCAGACGGATCGATCACTTGCGCCGCGGAGAGCTTGCCCTCCACTTCGGCAATGCGCCCCTCAATGAAGCCCTGCCGCTCTTTGGCCGCGTCGTAGTCCGCGTTTTCGCTCAGATCACCCTGTGCCCGGGCTTCTGCAATGGCCTGGATCACCGCCGGACGTTCCACCGTCTTGAGCTTGTGCAGCTCGGCCTTGAGAAGCTCTGCGCCGCGCTTGGTGATGGGAAAGGTTGACATGTAAAGGCTCCGAAGCAAATCCGAGGCGGGCCGTAAGACCGCCTCACGTGACGAAAAAGGAAACCGCCGATCGTTGCCGGTCGGCGGTGTTGCGCGCATTATGCCCTCAGTGGGCAGGTATGGCGAGAATGTTCTCTGGCCAGTGATCCACCGGCCGGCAAGGCGGGGCGCGACCGGTCAATCGGCCAAAGCGGCGTGCATCTCCTGCACCGAGATCACACCCAGGCTGTTGAAGTACTTCATGCCCTCCACAGCCGCTTCCGCACCGGCGATGGTGGTGAAAGTGGTCACACGGGCCAGCAATGCCGAGGTACGGATGGCCCGTGAATCGGCGATGGCGTTGCGCCGCTCCTCGACGGTATTGATCACCAGCGCAATGTCGTTGCTCTTGAGCATGTCAACAATGTGCGGACGCCCCTCGGTCACTTTGTTCACCGTGGCGACCGGTACACCCTCAGCCGCGATGGCAGCGGCTGTGCCGCGCGTGGCCACCAGCTCAAAGCCCATGGCCACCAGTTGGCGCGCCACTTCCACCGCGCGCGGCTTGTCACCGTTTTTCACTGTGAGGAACACCTTGCCCGACTGCGGCAGCTTGGTGCCCGCGCCGAGCTGGCTCTTCACGAAAGCCTCGCCAAAGGTCTTGCCCACGCCCATGACCTCGCCGGTAGACTTCATCTCAGGGCCGAGGATGGTGTCCACACCCGGGAACTTGACGAAGGGAAATACCGCTTCCTTCACGCTGAAGTAAGGCGGGTTCACCTCGGCGCCAATGCCCTGCTGGTCCAGAGACTGACCGGCCATGCAGCGCGCAGCCACCTTGGCCAACTGGATACCGGTGGCCTTGGAAACAAAAGGTACGGTCCGCGAGGCACGAGGATTCACTTCGAGCACGAAGATCACGTCGGTCTGGACGCCGTTCTCTTCCTTCTCCTGAATGGCGAACTGCACATTCATAAGACCCACCACATTCAGGCCCTGGGCCATGGCAGCGGTCTGGCGCTTGAGCTCGTCCACCGTTGCCTTGGAGAGGTAGTACGGGGGCAGCGAGCAGGCAGAGTCCCCGCTGTGCACACCGGCTTGCTCGATATGCTCCATCACGCCACCGATGAACACGCGACCGGTGTGGTCGCGGATGGCGTCGACATCGCATTCGATGGCGTCGTTCAGGAAGCGGTCCAGCAGCACCGGCGAATCGTTGCTCACCTTCACGGCTTCGCGCATGTAGCGCTCCAGATCGCGCTGCTCATGCACGATTTCCATCGCGCGGCCACCCAGCACATAACTCGGACGCACCACCAGCGGGTAACCCAGGGCAGCGGCTTTTTCCAGCGCTTCGGGCTCGGTGCGGGCGGTGGCGTTGGGCGGCTGGCGCAGGCCCAGTTCGTGCAGCAGCTTCTGGAAGCGCTCACGGTCCTCGGCCGCGTCGATCATGTCGGGCGTGGTGCCGATGATGGGCACGCCGTTGGCTTCGAGGCCGAGCGCGAGTTTCAGCGGCGTCTGACCACCGTACTGCACGATCACGCCGACCGGCTTTTCCTTGTCCACGATCTCCAGCACGTCTTCCAGCGTCAGCGGCTCGAAGTACAGGCGATCGCTGGTGTCGTAGTCGGTGGACACGGTTTCCGGGTTGCAGTTGACCATGATGGTCTCGTACCCGTCTTCGCGCATGGCGAGCGCGGCGTGCACGCAGCAATAGTCGAACTCGATGCCCTGGCCGATGCGGTTGGGGCCACCGCCGAGCACCATGATCTTCTTCTTGTCGGTCGGCTCGGCCTCGCACTCACCGTCGCCGTGGCCCTCGTAGGTCGAGTACAGGTAGGCGGTGTCGGTGGCGAACTCGGCGGCGCAGGTGTCCACCCGCTTGTAGACCGGGCGCACGTTCAGTGTTTTGCGGCGTTCGCGCACGGCGGTATCGGTGGTGGCCAGCAGCTTGGCCAGGCGGCGATCCGAAAAGCCCTTCTTCTTCAGACCGCGCAGCGTCTCGGCATTCAGGCTGGCCAGCGCGCCTTCGCCCTTTTCGGCCACCAGCTTGTCCATGGCCATCTCAAGCTGAATGATCTCCTCGATCTGGATCAGGAACCACTTGTCGATCTTGGTGAACTGGTGCACCTCGTCGAGCGACCAACCGGCGGCGAAGGCGTCGCCGACGTACCAGATACGCTCGGGGCCGGGCTCGCCCAGCTCGCGCTCCAGGGTCTCGCGGTCCTGGGTCTTTTCATTCATGCCGTCCACGCCCACTTCCAGGCCGCGCAGGGCTTTCTGGAA
>DAIOEI010000090.1:0-8124 GCA_036746335.1 Hydrogenophaga sp.
GGAGTTCGTGGCCGTGCCCGGCCACAGCGAGCCGCTGCCCACGATCTGGACCGAAGCCGGTGTGGTGACCCAGCGGGTGGCCGACGCGGCCGAGCGCGCCGGCCATGTGTTCGCGGTGGACCCGACCTCGGCCGAAGCCTCTTGCGTGGGCGGCAACATCGCCATGAACGCGGGCGGCAAGAAAGCCGTGCTCTGGGGCACGGCGCTGGACAACCTGGTGAGCTGGCGCATGGTGACGCCGCAGGCGCAGTGGCTTGAAGTGACGCGCTTGGACCACAACCGGGGCAAGATCCACGACGCCGAGGTGGCCACGTTTGAATTGAAGTATTTCGAGGCCAACGGCAAAACCCATGTCCGCACCGAACAGTTGGTGATTCCGGGCACCACCTTCCGCAAGGCTGGTTTGGGCAAGGACGTGACCGACAAGTTTCTGGCCGGTCTGCCGGGCATTCAAAAAGAGGGTTGCGACGGGCTGATCACCAGCGCGCGCTGGTTGGTGCACCGCATGCCGCAGCATGTGCGCACCGTGTGCCTGGAGTTTTTTGGCAACCCCAAAGACTGTGTGCCGTCCATCGTGGACATCAAAGACTTTATGTTCACCGAGATGAAGCGCCCGGGTGGCGCCATCTTGGCGGGGCTGGAGCATTTGGACGACCGCTACCTGAAGGCCGTGGGCTACGCCACCAAGAGCAAGCGCGGCACGCTGCCCAAGATGGTGTTGGTGGGCGACATTGTGGGCGACGATGCCGACGCCGTGGCCCGCGCTACCAGCGAGGTGATTCGCCTGGCCAATGGCCGCAGCGGCGAAGGTTTCGTGGCCATCAGCGCTGAAGCGCGCAAAAAGTTTTGGCTCGACCGCAAGCGCACAGCCGCCATCAGCAAGCACACCAATGCGTTCAAGGTGAACGAAGACGTGGTGATTCCGCTGCCGCGCATGGGCGAATACACCGAAGGCATTGAGCGCATCAATATCGAGCTGTCGTTGCGCAACAAGCTCAAACTGTGCGAGGCGCTGGAAGCGTTTTTCTTGCGCGGTAAGTTGCCATTGGGCAAAACCGACGACGCCAACGACATTCCCAGCGCCGAGCTGCTGGAAGACCGGGTGCAGCAAGGCCTGGCTCGGGTGCGCGAGGTGCGTTCGCTCTGGGCGGGCTGGTTGCGCAATGTGGACACGCTGTTTCCCAAGCTGCAAGACCACAGCCTGCGGGCGAGCTGGAAGACGCAGATTCGTGCGCCCTTGCAACAAATTTTCAGCGGCGCGGCGTTTGGCCCGATCTTGGCCGAGTGCAACGCCATTCACCAGCGCGTGCTCAAGGGCCGCGTGTGGGTGGCGCTGCACATGCACGCCGGCGACGGCAACGTCCACACCAACATCCCGGTCAACAGCGACGACTACGAGATGCTGCAAACCGCGCACGAAGCGGTGGCCCGCATCATGGTGCTGGCGCGCAGCCTAGACGGCGTGATTTCGGGCGAACACGGCATTGGCATCACCAAGCTGGAATTCTTGACCGACGACGAGCTGCGCCCGTTCGCCGAATACAAAGCCCGGGTGGACCCGGAAGGCCGCTTCAACAAGGGCAAGCTGCTGCGCGACCTGTCGGGCGTGAAGGGCCTGGCCGCTGATGGCAACCTGCGCAGCGCCGACCTGAGCCATGCCTACACGCCGAGCTTTGGCTTGATGGGCCACGAGTCGCTGATCATGCAGCAGAGCGATATTGGCGCCATTGCCGACAGCGTGAAAGACTGCCTGCGCTGCGGCAAGTGCAAGCCGGTGTGCGCCACCCATGTGCCGCGTGCCAATTTGTTGTACAGCCCGCGCAACAAAATTTTGGCCACCTCGCTGCTGATTGAGGCGTTTTTGTACGAAGAGCAAACGCGCCGGGGCATCAGCATCAAGCACTGGGAAGAGTTTGAAGACGTGGCCGACCACTGCACCGTCTGCCACAAATGCCTGAGCCCGTGCCCGGTGAAGATCGACTTTGGCGACGTGACCATGAACATGCGCAACCTGTTGCGCAAAATGGGCAAAAAGAGCTTTCGGCCCGGCAACGCCGCCGCCATGCTGTTTTTGAACGCCACCAGCCCTGAAACCATCAAGCTCATGCGCACCGCCATGGTGGACGTGGGCTTCAAGGCCCAGCGGCTGGCCAACAAGGTGCTCAACATCGCAGCGCGCAAGCAAACCAGCGCGCCCCGCGCCACGCTGGGGCCTGCGCCCATCAAAGAGCAGGTGATTCACTTCATCAACAAAAAAATGCCCGGTGGCTTGCCCAAGAAAACGGCGCGCGCGCTGCTGGACATTGAAGACAAAGACTACGTGCCCATCATCCGCAACCCGGTGGGCACCACGGCGGAAACCGAGGCGGTGTTTTATTTCCCCGGTTGTGGCTCGGAGCGCTTGTTCAGCCAAGTCGGTTTGGCCACGCAGGCCATGCTGTGGCATGCGGGCGTGCAAACCGTGTTGCCGCCGGGCTATTTGTGCTGCGGCTACCCGCAACGCGGCAGCGGCCAGTTTGACAAGGCCGAAAAAATCATCACCGACAACCGGGTGCTGTTCCACCGCGTGGCCAACACGCTGAACTACCTGGACATCAAGACCGTGGTGGTCAGCTGCGGCACCTGCTACGACCAGTTGCAGGGCTACGAGTTCGACAAGATCTTCCCCGGCTGCCGCATCATCGACATCCACGAATACCTGCTGGAAAAAGGCATCACTTTGCCCGCGGGGCAGGGCGGTTACCTCTACCACGACCCCTGCCACAGCCCCATGAAGCTGCAAGAGCCCATGAAAACGGTGAAGGCGCTGGTGGGCAACAACGTGCTGGAGAGCAAGCGCTGCTGCGGCGAAAGCGGTACGTTGGGCGTGACCCGGCCCGACATTTCCACCCAGATCCGCTTTCGCAAGGAAGAAGAGATTAAAAAAGGCGAAGCGGCTTTGCGAGCGGCCGGCACGGTGGGCGAAACCGCCAACATCAAGATGTTGACCTCGTGCCCGAGCTGCCTGCAGGGGCTGACACGCTACGGCGACGACTTGAACAACGGTTTGCTGGAGGCCGACTACATCGTGGTCGAAATGGCCAACCAAATTTTGGGCAAAGACTGGTTGCCCGAGTACGTTGCCAAGGCCAACCAAGGCGGCATCGAGCGCGTGTTGGTGTGACCCCCCTGCGCCGCTTCGCGTCTTCCCCCCTAAAAGGGGGGACCACACCCGTGGCCCGGCCAAGCCGGTTCCACGGTGTGAGCCCTCTGGCGCTTATCCTCAACCCATGAACCAGGAGCAACCCCATGGCCGGACTTGAAAAAAACACCCCCACACCGCAAGACATCACGGTTCACAGCCAGTCGCGGGTGCTGGAAATTGCGTTTTCTGACGGTGCGCAGTTCCGCATTCCCTTCGAGCTGATGCGCGTGTGCTCGCCCTCTGCCGAGGTGCAGGGCCACGGCCCGGGCCAAGAGGTGTTGCAGACCGGCAAGCGCGAGGTGGGCATCGTGGCGCTGGAGCCGGTGGGCAACTACGCGGTGCAACCCACGTTCTCCGACGGCCACAGCACGGGCATTTTTTCGTGGGACTACCTGTACTTTTTGGGCGCCCAACAAACCGAACTGTGGGCCGATTACAACGCCCGCCTGCAAGCGGCGGGCATGGACCGCGACGCGCCCATGGTGCCCAAAGCCGGCAGCGCGTGCGCCAGCCATTGATTGACCATTGAGCGCCGCTCAAAACCGCTTTTTTTCCGCT
This sequence comes from Hydrogenophaga sp., assembly GCA_036746335.1. GTDB lineage: Bacteria > Pseudomonadota > Gammaproteobacteria > Burkholderiales > Burkholderiaceae_C > Hydrogenophaga. Next base: position 3,743 of record DAIOEI010000090.1, read on the forward strand.
TAGGATGCTGGCCATGGCCTCTACACACTTTGGTTTCAAGACTGTGGACGAACGCGAAAAAGCGCAGCATGTGCGCAGCGTGTTCGACTCCGTGGCCCCCAGCTACGACGTGATGAACGACCTCATGTCGGCGGGGCTGCACCGCCTCTGGAAGCGCTACACCATCACCGTGGCCAACCCGCAACCCGGCGATCAGGTGCTGGACATTGCGGGCGGCACGGGCGATTTGTCGCTGGCCTTTGCCCGGCACGTGGGGCCAACCGGGCGCGTGGTTCACACCGACATCAACGAAGCCATGCTGCGCGAAGGCCGCAACCGCTTGCTCGATCTGGGCTTGGCCCTGCCCACGCTGGTGTGCGACGCCGAGCAGTTGCCGTTTGATAGCAACCGCTTCGATCTGGTGTCGGTGGCGTTTGGTTTGCGCAACATGACGCACAAAGACCGCGCCCTGGCCGAGATGCAGCGGGTGCTGAAGCCCGGTGGCAAATTGCTGGTGTTGGAGTTTTCCCGGGTGGCCAAGCCGCTTGAAAAAGCTTATGACTGGTATTCGTTCAACGTCCTGCCCAAGCTGGGCAAGCTGGTGGCCAACGACGAGGACAGCTACCGCTACCTCGCCGAATCCATTCGTATGCATCCCGGGCAAGAAGAACTTCGGCAACTGATGAAAACCGCCGGGTTTGGCCATGTGGATGTGCACAACCTGTCGGCGGGTGTGGTGGCCTTGCATTTGGGGATCAAGTGCTGATCTGAGGGTGCCGGGTGGTTTTTGGTTTGGGGAGACACACAGGATGAACTACAAGTTATGGTCGGTGGCGCTGGTCTGTGCCATGGTTTTGGTTTCGCAAGACGCGTTAGCCAAGCGCTTGGGCGGCGGTCTGTCGTTCGGCAAGCAGTCGAGCAACGTGACGCAGCGCATGGGTACCCCTCCTGTGCAGCAGGCTGCGCCCCAGGCGGCCACGCCAAACGCTGTGGCTCCGCCCTCCGTGGCCAGCGCTGCGGCTGCGCCCAAGCGCGCTTGGAGCGGCATGCTGGGGGGGCTGGCTGCAGGCCTGGGGCTTGCATGGCTCGCATCGTCGCTGGGTTTTGGTGAGGGTTTTGCCCAGTTCCTCATGTGGGCTTTGCTCGCTGCGGTGGCGGTGGTTGTCGTGGGCATGGTTTTGCGCCGTCGATCCAGCACAGCACCTTCTGCCACGTTTGCCTACCAAGCGGCGGCTGGTGGTCCTTCTGGATCCGATTCAGTCGGCTCAGTCAGTTCAGGGGGTTACAGCCCGCAGAACGTCGGCAACGACGCATCAGCCCGGCCTTGGGAGCGCAACACGGGGTCATTCGACGCGGCACAGCTTCAGGCGGCAGGCGGTTCGCGCACCGGTGCCACCTTGTCTGGGGTTCCGGGTTGGAGCATTCCAGCCGAATTCGATGCAGAGGGCTTTTTGAAAGCCTCCAAGGCCAACTTTCTCAGCCTGCAAGACGCCTGGGACCGCTCCGATATTCCCAGCCTTCGCGCCATGATGACCGATGGCATGCTGGAACAGATTCAAAGTCAATTGTTGGAGCGCGAGCGTTCGGCCAGCGGGGCGGTCAACAAAACCGAGGTGGTGATGTTGGATGCTCGCTTGCTGGGCATTGAGGAAATGGATGCCAGCTATATGGCCAGCGTTGAGTTCTCGGGCTTGATCCGTGAAGACGTCTCGGCTGGCCCCAGTCCCTTCCGCGAAGTCTGGAACATCACCCGTTCCAAGAATGGCTCCAGCGGCTGGCTGGTGGCTGGTGTGCAGGCGCTGCAGTGAAAAATCTCCTCGCATAGGCAGGGCTGAGTGGGGCGTTAGATCAATGGACGAACCGCAAAAGCTCCCCTCAGCGCCAAAGTTCCGCCTTGTCCCAGTGGTGCTCGGGTTTCGGGCTCAAATGGTGTTGTTGGTGGGCTCATTGCTCGTCTTGATGCTGGGCATCCAGGGCCTTTACCTGAACCAGCGGTATGCGGCGCTGATGGAAGACCAGATTGGGCAGCGCGCGCTCAACGTGGCTCGGACCTTGGCCGCCAACGGCTTGCTGATTGAGGCCTTTGTGACACCCGATCCCGTCTCGATCATCCAGCCCCTGGCCGAGCGCGTGCGGCAGCAGACCGGCGCTAGTTTTGTGGTGGTGGGCAACCGCGAGAGCATCCGTTATTCCCACCCCCTGCCCGACCGCCTGGGTGAGCGGATGGTGGGCGAAGACAACGACCCCGCTCTGAACCACGGAGCCGAATACATATCTCGCGCCACTGGCTCGCTGGGGCCGTCCATTCGGGGCAAGGTCCCGGTGCGAAACTCTGGAGGGGCCATCATTGGCGTGGTGTCGGTGGGTTTTCTGGCCAATGAGATCGAGGACCGCATTGCCGCCGATATGCGCTCGAACTTTATGCTGATGGTTGGCATAGCAGGGCTGGGCCTGTTGGGGGCTTTCTGGATTGCCAACCGTTTCAAGCGCGCGATCCTGGGTCTGGAGCCCCATGAAATCGCGAGGCGCCTGCAGGAAAAGGACGCCATTTTGCAGTCTATGCATGAGGGCCTGGTGGCGGTCAACGCCCAAGGCCGCATCACCCTGGCCAATGCAGGCGCGCGTCGGTTTTTTTCGGGCAGCGAAGGTCAGGATCCTTCGGGTCAGGACATTTTGCAAGCCTTGCCGCGTTCGCGGCTGCATGACGTCTTGCGCACCGGTGAAGCCCAGTACGACAAGGAAACCTGGGTGGGTGAGCAGCTGGTGGTGGTCAACCGCGTTCCGATTTTGGTGGACGGTCGGGTTGAGGGCGCGGTGGCCACTTTTCGCAGTCGCATGGAGATTCTGGACCTCTCCCGCAGCCTGGCCGAAGTCCGCCAGTTGGCCGACAGCTTGCGTGCACAGGCGCACGAGTTCTCCAACAAGCTGCACATGCTCGCTGGCCTGCTGCAGCTGGGCAACGTACAGGAAGCCATTGCCCTGATTGGCGAGGAAAGCCGCCTTGAGCAGGCCCGACTGACCCTGTTGCAAAACCGCGTGCACGACGCAGTGCTGTGTGGATTGCTGGCGGGCAAGCTCATGCGTGCATCCAGCCAGGGCGTGCAGATCGAGGTGGACGAAGGCAGCAGCCTGCACAGCGAACTGTCGGCTTCCGGGCGCCACGCCCTGACTTGCATCATCGGCAACCTGGTCGACAACGCTTGCGAGGCCCCGCGACCAGCGGGTTGTTCACCGATGGTGGTGCTGTCTTTCACCGATTTGGGTACATCGGTGGTTGTGGAGGTGGACGACAACGGATGTGGCGTGGACGCCGCCCACGTCGAACAGGTCTTTGAGCGCGGAGCGTCCACCAAGGGCGATGGGCGCGGCATTGGGCTGTCGTTGGTGCGTCAGTTGTGCCGAGAGCTTGGCGGGGATGTCACGTTGGAACCCGGGGAGCAGGGTGGTGCCTGTTTCGTGGCTGTGGTGGACAAGGCCCGTGTAACGTGCCAGGCAGGAGTGCTCTATGGTCAGTGAGGTCCGTCCCTACCGGGTGCTGGTGGTTGAGGACGATTTCCGTATCGCGCACATCAACGCAGCCATGGTGGAGCGGCATGTCCGCTTCCAGGTCGTGGGGAGTTGCCGCAGCGGTGCCGAAGCCCTGGCTTGGTTGCGGCTTCACGGGGACGGCGTGGACCTGGCCTTGCTCGACGTATATCTGCCCGATGTCGAGGGGTTGTCGCTGTTGTGGGAGGTGCGTCGCCTGTACCGGCATTTGCACATCGTCATGATCACGGCTGCCAAGGAGGTCGATACGGTGGAGGAGGCCTTGAAGGCGGGGGTGTTCGATTTCCTGATCAAGCCGGTGCAGGCTTCGCGCATGCAGGCCATGCTGGACCGGTTTGTGCAACGCCGCGCCATGGGTCGTCAGCGCGAGATCGATCAGAAACAACTGGACGAAGCCTTGTCGGCTGCGGTGCCCGACGATCACACACGCACCCTGCCCAAAGGCGTGGATGCGTTGTCTTTAGAAACGATTTTGCAAGCCCTGACCTTGGCCGCCGATCCGCTGACCGCCAGTGAGCTGGCAGAGCGCACTGGCACCAGCCGTTCGACTGCGAGGCGCTATCTGGAGTATCTCGTGGGTACGGGTCAGGTGAGCGTGGCTGCGGCCTACGGTGAGGTCGGTCGACCACAACGCCTTTACCACTTGCGCCCGGAATCTTGAGCGGCCTGGGTGCCGCGCCGGGCACCTACCGTGGCACCACGGCGATCGTGAACACAATGGTCAAAACACCCATCTTGACCACAACCCTGTCTCCGTGGGGAAACCCTAGTGTGGCGTTGAGGGGTGGTCCCTAACATCCCTTCACCTGTCTGGCTGCACTGCATGCCGGAGCTGGTCCATCCCGGTGAAACAGCCG